>JACPQK010000102.1 GCA_016190535.1 Chloroflexota bacterium
CGCCGCATGTGGTCTCAGGAATACAGATGGGGGTAGGCGTATCATTAGCTTTGTTGGGGGCCAAATTCATGCTGCAGCAGGCCTGGCTTAGCGTCTGGGTCCTGGCGGCACTGGTGATTATGTCCCTGCGCGGTCGGCTTCCTGCGGCCCTGATCGTTGTAGTATTCGGGAGCCTCTTCGCCTATCTCCTCATGCCAGGCAGGGAACTTCCCGACCTCAGATGGGGCCTCCACTGGCCCAGCGTAGTGATGCCCCGAGGCCAGGACTTCCTCCGGGCCACCCAGCTTGCGGTAATACCCCAGATACCCCTTACCTTGACCAACGCCCTCATAGTGACCTCCTCCCTGGCCCGGCAGTTCTTCCCGAAGCGAGTTGATCCAGCCCCAGTGTCCAGGCTCAGCCTGACCACTGGGCTGGGCAACTTGCTGGCCGCACCCTTGGGCGGCTACATGATGTGTCACGGGGCCGGCGGTCTGGCCGCACATTACCGCTTCGGCGCTCGCACAGCGACTGCGCCCGTCCTCCTGGGGGCCTCCTTTCTGGCCTTGGGCCTATTGCTGGGAGACAGCGCTATCCCTGTGCTCCGCCTGGTGCCGACGGGGGTACTCGGGGCGCTACTTTTCTTCAGCGGCCTGGAGCTGGCCTCGGCCTCGGGGATAGCCCGGATGGGGTGGCAGGCCGCCACGTTCGTCCTGTTCCTGGGCGGTCTGGGGCTGGCCTTCAACCCGGCCCTCGCCTTCGGCGCAGGCCTCATTATGTGGTATACACACTACTGGCTGAAGGTGCCCCAGGGGGCAGTAAGGGGTATTAGGAGGTATATAGAAAGGTGGTAAGGCGTGTATAGACACGTCCTCTTGGGCCTGCTCGTCCTGGCCCTCTCAGCGTGCGGGCCGCAGGCCGGCCCTGTCCCTCCTGCCAATCGCGACCTAGTGCTGGCCACCACTACCAGCACCCAGGATAGCGGGCTGCTGGACGTGCTCGTACCGCTGTTCGAGAAGCAGACGGGCTACCGGGTCAAGCCCATTGCCGTGGGCTCAGGGCAAGCCATGGCCTTGGGGGAAAGAGGAGAGGCGGATGTGCTCCTGGTGCATGCCCCCGATTCCGAGGAGGCGTTCATGGCCGCAGGCCACGGGGTAGACCGCAGACTGGTTATGCATAACGATTTTGTGCTGGTCGGCCCCGATGCTGACCTGGCGGGGATAAAAGGCCTGACCTCGGCCCGAGAGACACTCGCCAGGGTAGCAGCCAGCAAGAGCCTGTTCATCAGCCGGGGGGACAATTCTGGCACCGATCAGTTGGAGCGGAAGCTGTGGCGCCAGGCGGGGATAGACCCTAAGGGCCAGCCCTGGTATCAGGAGACAGGTCAGGGCATGGGGCTTACCCTCAACGTGGCCAGCGACAAGGCAGCCTACACTATAGCTGACCGGGGGACATACCTGGCTGTCAGAAAGAACCTGGCGCTAGCCATACTGGTGGAGGGGGACAAGTCCCTACTGAACATCTATCATGTTATCGTGGTCAACCCCAACAAGTCTCAACGGATGAACTATGCAGGGGCGAAGGCCTTCTCAGCCTTCATGGTATCCCCAGAGGCCCAGAAGCTGATCGAGGAGTTCGGCGAGGACAAGTTGGGCCAGCCCCTCTTCTTCCCCGATGCGGACAGGCCGGAGTATTGAATGGGGAGGGCTGAATGGACCTAATCTGGGAAGGGATAGGCCAGGCTTTCTGGCTCCTGCTACGCGGCGACCGGGAGACCTACCGGATAATCCTGCTCTCCCTGGAGGTATCGGGTACAGCTACGCTGCTCAGCGTAGCCCTGGGCCTGCCAGTGGGCACCTTCCTGGGGCTCGGTCGCTTCCGGGGGCGCAACGCGCTGGTCGCCCTGGTGAATATGGGCATGGGCCTGCCCCCAGTGGTGGTGGGCCTGCTGGTGAGCATCATGCTCTGGCGCAGCGGCCCGCTGGGGGCGCTGGGGCTGCTCTACACCCCCCAGGCCATGGTGCTGGCCCAGTTTATCCTGGCTTTCCCGCTAGTCGTTGCCTTCACCCTGGCCTCAATTCAACAACTGAACCCCAAGCTGCGCCTTCAGATCCTGGCCCTGGGGGCCTCCCGCTGGCAGATGCTCCTCTCTCTGGCCCGGGAGGCCAAGCTACCACTGCTGGCTGCCGTCATGGCCGGGTTTGGCGCCGTTATCTCCGAGGTAGGGGCCTCCCTCATGGTGGGGGGCAATATCCTGGGCAGGACCAGGGTGCTCACCACGGCCACCGTCATGGAGACCGGGCGAGGGAACTTTGCCCTGGCCATTGCCCTGGGGTCCATCCTGCTGGTGCTGGTCTACGGGGCTAGCTTTGTCCTCACCTCCATCCAGCAGCGCAGTCGGCCCTCATGAGCGCCCCTTTTCTTGAAGCCCGCGACCTCCGGATGATCCTCGGAGGGCAGGAAGTCCTCAACATCCCCCACCTGGCAGTGGAGCAGGGCGAGGTGCTGGCCATCCTGGGGCCTAATGGCTCGGGGAAAAGCACCCTGGTCATGGTGCTGGCCCTTCTCTTGCGGCCTACATCGGGCCGGCTCTCCCTAGCGGGAGAAAGCATCGACCACCGGGCCAACCCTCTCCCCTATCGGCGCTGCATGGCCGTGGTGTTTCAGGAGCCTCTGCTGCTGGCCACTACCGTCGAGGAGAATGTTGCCACAGGCCTCAAGTACCGGGGGATCAAAGGCGAGGAGATCCAGCGCAGGTGTCCCCTCTGGCTGGAGCGCTTCGGGATTGGCCCCCTGGCGCGCCGCTCCGCCCAGACACTTTCCAGTGGGGAGGCACAGCGGGTGAGCCTGGCCCGGGCCTTTGCCATGCAGCCTCAGCTCCTCTTCTTGGACGAGCCCTTTGCCTCTCTGGATGCACCCACCAGGTATGCCTTGGTGAGAGACCTGAAAGCTGTCCTGGCAGAGACAGGGACGACCGCCCTGTTGGTAACCCACGACCGGGACGAGGCCCTGGCCCTGGCCGACCGGGTGGGGGTGCTCCTGGGGGGGCGCCTGGTCCAGCTTGACTACCCCCAGGTGGTGTTCCGTGCCCCGGTAAGTGAGGAGGTGGCTGGCTTTATAGGTGTAGAGAACGTCCTCCCGGGCAAAGTGGTAAGCCAGCAAAAGGGGCTGGCCTGGGTTGCGGTGGAAGGCCACAACCTGGAGGTGGTCTCGGAGCTAGAGCCTGGCCTCTCCGTGCTGGTCTGTGTCCGGCCCGAGGATGTTACCCTGTCAAGGAGCCATGCCGGGGGCACCTCCAGCGCCCGTAACCGGCTGGAGGGCCGCATTTCCCGCATCGACGACCGGGGGTCCCAGTGGCGTGTCGCGGTGGAGTGCGGTTTCCCCCTGGTGGCGCTCATCACCCGGCAATCGGGGCAGGATATGGGGCTGGCGGCCGGGACTGAAGTGACTGCCGCCTTCAAGGCCACCGCTGCGCACCTCATCTCTCGCAGCTAGACGCAAGCTGACTGGCACGGCCTGGGGGGACTCTGCTCGACGGCAGCCTGGTGCTGACATCCAGCGCCCGCGGACCAAGGATTGAGGCCGACTGGAAATCTCTTTCAACCCCCTTAAATCCGAGGCCGTTTACTATTAGGGTAAAGAGCTAATTCAGCCACCGATTTAGATTTGGAGCAGCTTGAGCAAATCCTTGACTTGTTCTGATACCGAGAAACGCCGATGATTGTAGCGCCAGACATACACCGCAAGGTAGAGGGTAAACCTCTCTCGACGGACGCCCCCAAAGGCCGTC
>JACPQK010000101.1 GCA_016190535.1 Chloroflexota bacterium
AAGCGCCGAAACGGTCTCGGTGACAAAGAGAGGCGGCGCAACCACCAGCTCGCGCTGTTCTCGCCACCCATCCCACAGGGCATGCGCCCGGGCGCTGTCCCCTTTAGTGAGCACGATCTTCAGCGCTACCGAGGCATCAGGGGCCTTCAATGGCGTCCAGGTGCTCGTTGCGCATGGCCTCAATATCCTCGACGATGCTGGTCCCCGAAGGCTGCTAAAGCGCATTAAATGTCTAGGCGATGGGCAAGAGAGAGACCAGGCCGCTTCGGGAAGGGCTGTATCTCGCCGGCTCCCGGCTCGCCCTACTCTGGAACGGGGTTCGCCAGGTGGATGTGAGGGCCACGGACTGCCAGGTCACCCCTCTGTACCAGGCCGTTAACGGCGGCCTCCGCCAGGCTCTGCGCGCTCTTGATATCCAGGGAGTGGTCCCTCTCCGCAATCATGCCCGCGATGATGCCAATGTGGCACGGCCTCACCTCGGCGACGATGGCCACCACCAGATCATATATGGACTCCACCGTGAAGTTGGCACATAGACTGTCCACCAGGTAGTACAGAGACGGCATGTCATACCTCGCTTCTGATGGCTTTTCTTAGCAGGGTGATGAAAAACTCCCTCGACCAAGCCCCTGTCCCCCTTCCGGGCAGGAAGGGGGAATAATTTGTATTTGAGGGACACCCTCAGACTCCCGGCAGAGGGGCGGATCCCCTCTGGACACCCCTTTTTCAACAGCCTCTTAGCCCTGGAGGTGCTTGCCGAAGAAGGCGAATATCTTCTGCCAGACGTCCATGGCCTGCTGCTGCCGGTACATGGGCCGGTCGTAGTAGAAGATGCCGTGGCCTGCCCCGGCATAGCGGTGGAACTGGTAGGTCTTGCCGTACTTCTTCAACGCCTCCTCGTGCTGGTCCACCTGGGCTGGCGAAGGGGCCTGGTCCTCCTCCCCGAAGAGGCCCAGCAGCGGGCACGACAGGTCCTTGGTGTACTCAATAGGAGCCACCGGCTGGGCCGCTGTCAGTTCCTCCTTGGGCTGCACCACCCGGCCGCCCCAGCAGTCCACCGCAGCATTGAACCCCTTGACCCTGCACGCTACCAGGAAGGTCTGTCGACCGCCGGAGCAGGTGCCGATGATGCCCACCTTGCCATTGCTATAGGGCAGCGAGCGCAGGTAGTGCATGGCGGCCTCGCAGTCGCCGGTCACACTGTCATCAGGCGATCCGCCCCCGGCGCGCACCTTCGCCGATACCTCCTCCGGTGTCCCGTGGCCAAAACGGAAGTGCAGGTTGGGACAAATGACGATATAGCCATGCTGGGTGAAGCGGCGGGCCATTTCCCGGTAGAACTCGTCCCATCCGGGGATGTGATGGACGAGGACAATCCCGGGATAGGGGCCTGGCCCCAGGGGGCGTGAGAAGTAGGCGTTGATCAGGTCGCCCCTGTGCCCCTTCATGACGATGGTCTCCGCTAGCATCCCCTCGTAGGCGTCGGTCCGGAACTGGTTCCACATGCGCTCCCTCCTTCTGATGATGTCGGTATCGGGCCTGGGTCCGTCAGTACGGCCTATGATAATGTCGCTTGCTGTCTTGCTCAAGGCCCTCCAGAGGGTCTGTGGGGCCAATTTCAAGGAATCCACCCACTAGGTGTCTACCTCTCTGCTCTGGAGGGAGATAGATAGAGTGAGTGAGGGGGATATGCTTCGCTAGAGGTAGAGCGGCCCAGCAGGGAATGGATGTAAGCTGCCGGCGGAGTTAGGCGCCCACGCGCACCTTCTGGCTTCGGCCCAAGCGGTGGCGCTCGTCGTTGGAGAGGACCTTCTTGCGCAGGCGCAAGCTCTTGGGGGTGACCTCTACCAGCTCATCGGGGTTGATGAAGTCCAGGCACTCCTCCAGGCTCATGATCACCGCAGGGGTCAGGCGGATAGCGATGTCTGATGTGGAGGACCGTATGTTGGTCTGTTTTTTCTCCTTGCAGACGTTGACCACCAGGTCGCCATCGCGGCCCTGGAGCCCCACAATCATCCCCTCGTAGACGGGGGTGCCTGGCTCCACAAAGGTGATACCGCGGCCCTGGGCGTTATTCAGGCCGTAGGTTACGGCCACTCCTGCCTCGGACACAACCAGGGCACCACTACGGGTGGAGTGGACCTCCCCACGCAGGGGCTCGTATCCCAGCAAGTGGCTGTTCATCACTCCGTTGCCGCGAGTAACCCGCAGAAAGAAGCTATTGAACCCGATCAGCCCCCGGGTCGGGATTCTGAACTCCAGGTGCACGTTTCCCTGGCCGTCATACCGCATGTCTGCCATCTTGGCCAGCCGCGATGCCAGGTCCTCTGCCAGCGGGCCAATAAGGTCCTCCCGGGTGTCGATCGAAAGTAGTTCATAAGGCTCAAGGGTAGTCCCATTGCTCTCCTTGAGCACCGCCTCTGGCTTGGACACCTGGAACTCGTACCCCTCCCGTCGCATGGTCTCGATGAGTATTGCCAGGTGAAGCTCACCACGGCCGGACACCAGGAACTCGTCCGGGGAGTCTGTCTCCTGCACGCGGAGGCTGACGTTGGTCTGGAGCTCCCGCCGCAGCCGGGCGTGGAGCTGCCGGGAGGTGCTGGACTGGCCCTCCCTCCCCGCAAAAGGCGAGGTGTTCACTTCCAGGGTGATGCTGACTATGGGCTCATCAACGACGATGGGGGGAAGTGCCTGGGGATACTCTGCTGAGGCGATGGTGTCGCCGATGGCCACCTGCTCCACCCCGGCCAGGGCTACGATCTCCCCCGCAGCCGCCTGCTGCACCTCCTGTCGCTCCAGGCCCTGAAAGACGTAGAGCCGCTCGACTTTGTAGAGGGAACGCTGCCCCACCCGGTCTATTCTCAGCACTGGCTCTCCTAGAGAGAGAGAGCCGCGGAAGACCCGCCCGATGGCGATCTGCCCCAGGTGGTTATCGTAGGCCAGGGCAGCGACCAGGAACTGAAGGGGTGCCTCCGGATCGCCGGAGGGCGGTGGAATCTGGTGCAGTATGGCCTCGAAGAGGGGCCCTATGTCCTGGGGCGTAGCGTTGAGGTCGGCGACGGCATACCCCAGGCGCGCCGAGGCGTAGAGGACGGGAAAATCCAATTGTGCGGCGTCGGTGGCCAGCTCCAGGAAGAGGTCCTGGACCAGGTGCACTACCTCCTGGGCCCGGGCGTTGGGCCGGTCCACCTTGTTGATGACGACCAATGGCTTGAGGCCTCTGGCCAAAGCCTTGTTCAGCACGTAGCGTGTCTGGGGCATAGGGCCATCTACGGCGTCTACCACCAGGAGGCAGCCGTCGGCCATGCTGATAACGCGCTCTACCTCGCCGCTGAAGTCGGCGTGGCCTGGGGTGTCTATGATGTTGATCTTGACGCCCTTATAGGTGATGGCGGTGTTTTTGGCCAGGATGGTAATGCCGCGCTCTCGCTCCAGGGGGTTGCTGTCCATGATCAGCTCCCCCACCTGCTGATTGGAGCGGAAGACGTGGCTCTGCTTGAGCAAGGCGTCCACCAGGGTGGTCTTGCCGTGGTCCACGTGGGCAATGATGGCCACGTTTCTGATGTCGTTGCGGGGGTGGCTGTCCATATCGTACTCGCAAAAAAGTGCTGGCCCGATCGGCCAGCACTGACTTTCGCTTATATCATACCATGACTGGGGTAGAAATACACAGCCTCCTATGAATAGGGCGTTTACTATTACCCCCGGCTTATGGTCATCAACAAAACACACCGCCTTTACGCACGCTGGGGTTCGCCCTCATCCCTTCGCCTTGCTCAGGGCACGCTCTAACC
>JACPQK010000103.1 GCA_016190535.1 Chloroflexota bacterium
CATAATTGGGGCTGACCTGGCCCGGCGCTATGGTTGCTCCCCAGAGGTGGTGGACGCCCTGGGTGCCCACCATGGGGAGGCGCCCTGCTCTACGGTGGAAGGCTACCTGGTGGCCGCAGCCGATGCGGTCAGCGGCGGGCGGCCGGGTGCCCGCCGGGAGTCCCTGGAGCTATATGTGAAGCGCCTCCAGTCCCTGGAGGCCATCGCCAATGCCTTCCCCGGAGTGGAGAGGTCCTTCGCTATCCAGGCAGGCCGGGAGGTCCGCATCATTGTCAGGCCCGACCAGATTGACGATCTGGGGGTGACCCGTCTGGCCCGGGACATTGTGAAGAAGATCGAGGAGAACCTGGAATACCCGGGGCAGGTAAAGGTCAACGTTATCCGGGAGACCCGGGCTGTGGAGTATGCCCGCTAGTGTGGCGTCAGGCTATTAGGTTACATCCGGGGGTGCAGGGGGCGAAGCCCCCGCCAGGGGTTTGGGGATGTCCCCCAAAGTTACTCCTCTCCCCCTCTCCTGCAGAGCTTGTCCTGAGCGCAGCCGAAGGAAGAGGGGGTAGGGGGTGAGGTATCGGCTGGCAGAGAGGACAGGCTTTCCCAACAGGGAGCGTTACTTGTATAAAGAACTAAGGGGACCGACCACTAGAGGGGGAAGGCCTTGAGGGTGCTGATCATGGGCGACGTAATAGGGAAGCCTGGCAGACAGGCAGTAAGGGCCTTGCTGCCGGAGCTACGAGAGCACTACGCCGTTGACCTGGCCATAGCCAATGCGGAGAACGCCGCCGGTGGCATAGGCCTCACCCTGGAGACGGCCCAGGAGCTCCTGGATGCGGGTGTGGATGTGTTGACCTCCGGCAACCACATCTGGGCGGAGAGGGAGATTATCCCTCACCTGGAGGGGGAGTGGCCCATCTTGCGTCCCTATAATTACCCGCTGGGAGTACCTGGCCAGGGCTATTTGGTAAGGGACGGGGTGATGGTGGTCAACCTCATGGGGCGCACCTTTATGACCGCCGTGGACTGCCCCTTCCGGGCCGTGGACCGGCTGCTGGCCGAGCTGAAGGGCCAAGCGCCGGTGATCATCGTTGATTTTCATGCCGAGGCCACCTCGGAGAAAGGGGCTCTGTCCTGGTATCTGGACGGGCGGGTGAGCGCTGTGGTGGGTACCCATACCCATGTGGGGACGGTGGACGCCCGTATCCTCCCCCGGGGCACGGCCCGCATTACCGATGTGGGCATGGTCGGCCCATCCCTCTCGGTGATCGGCGACGAGCCGGAGGCCGTAATCTCCCGTTTCCTCACCCAGATGCCTAACCGGCTGCCGGTGGCCAAACAGGCCCGGCCGGTGACCTTCAACTCAGTGCTTATTGAAGTGGACGAGTTTACGGGACGCGCCCTGGCCATAAGTCGTATTGATAGGGAATGGTGATGAGGGTAGACCTCCATACTCATACTACCGCCTCCGACGGTGTGCTGACTCCCAGCCAACTGGTGGCCCAGGCAGCCCGCCGGGGGCTGGGAGTCCTCGCCATCACTGACCACGATTCCACGGAGGGCATTGCCGAGGCCCTAGAGGCGGCCCGCGATTACCCCTCCCTCACGGTAATTCCTGGCGTGGAGCTGAGCACCGATGTGCCCCGCGGGGAAGTACACATTCTGGGCTTCTACATCGACTATTCCAATGAGAGCTTCCAGGCCCGCCTGGAGGCTATGCGCCACTCCCGGGTGGACCGGGCCCGGCGCATGGTGGCCAAGCTCAAGGACCTGGGCATGACCATCCGCTGGGAGCGGGTGCTGGAGCTGGCTAACGGAGGGTCGGTGGGCCGGCCCCACATTGCTGAGGCCTTGCTGGAGGCGGGCCATGTAGGCTCCTTCCAGGAGGCCTTTATCCGCTACATTGGCCGGGAGGGGCCGGCCTATGCCGAGAGGGAGAAGCTGACCCCCGTGGAGGCGGTGGCCCTGATAGTCCAGGTGGGCGGCCTGCCCACCCTGGCCCATCCCGGTGATATGGAGGACCTGCCCAGTTACCTGGCGCAGCTCAAGGCGGCAGGTCTTGTGGGCATCGAGGTCTACTACAACGGCTACGGACCGGAGACCACGGGTCGCTTGCTGAAGGTTGCTCGTAGCTACGGCCTGATAGTCACCGGCGGCAGCGACTATCACGGGCATGGGGGCAAGGGAGAGGGGGAACTGGGCAGCCTGGACGTACCCCTGGAGTCGGCCCGCGCCCTCATGGCCCTGGCCGGACAGCGGAGGGGGGTGCATGTTGGCTAGCCACCATACGGTCAAAGAGGGAGGAGTAGCTATGGTGCGCTGTGCTGTGCACCCAGAGGTAGAGACCGGGCTGACCTGCTCCCGTTGTGGCACCCCTATCTGTCCCCGCTGCCTGGTGCAGACCCCGGTGGGTGCCCGCTGTCGCTCCTGCGCCCGCGTTAACCGTCTGCCTACCTTCCGAGCGGGCACGGGGCACTATCTCCTGGCGAGCGTGGTGGGAATCGGCACCGCGGCAGCCCTGGGGCTGGCCTGGCTCTATGCAGGCAGCCTGCTCCCCATACCCTTCCTTCCCCTGGTCCTGGCGCTGGGAGCGGGCTACCTCATTGGACAGGCGGTGAGCCTATCGGTGAACCGCAAGCGGGGAGTAGCTTTCCAGGTCATCGCTGGGGCAAGCACCTTCCTGAGCTACAGCCTGGTCAGCCTGTGGGCACCCTGGCTCACCTTCGGGCAGAGCCTCTACGGCCTGCTCATCCTGGGAGTGGGCATCTACCTGGCCATCATGCCCTTTCGGTAGCGACAAGGGCAGGTGAAAACAGCTCTGGGGGGACACTTAGAATAAAGTCATCATGCATATTGTCAGTGGGACAGTAGCCCCTGGCAGGTGCCTCGCCGGCTGGGGGTAGAGCTGTCCGAAGGAGCCAGGCTCGGATTACAGTGGACGGACTACTACCGAAATCAGGGGCACAGTGTGGCCCTCGTCGTCGCATTTCAACTCGCGGCACTAGAGTATCTGGCCCTCCCGAGTTTCCAAATTTGCGAACGTCCCCGGCGATAGTCAACTGTAGCGTGTAGCGCACCCCGAATTCCTGCCCAAAGCCGAACTGCATTAGCCTTGTCCGCCTGCTCAGGACAAGACTGTACAGTACTATCTTGCTACTACGGTGCTTCCTCTAATTTGCGTCAAATCATCGTAGCTGGAATGCGGCAGTAACGTCGAACACTCGTAGGGGCGGGACTCCGTGCCCGTCCCTGCGAGGGAGGACACAGGGTTCCTCCCCTACGGCACGTTAATCATTGGGGCCGATTGCCCCTGGCCAGTAGCCGGTGCTACAATTGGCTCCAGACTGGAGGGAGCCGTGGTCCTCAGCGATAGAGACATAAAGGACGAAATAGCCCGGGGGCGCATCGCCATCGAGCCCCTGGACGCCGCCTGTATCCAGCCCGCCAGCGTGGACATCCACTTGGGCAACAGGTTCCGGGTCTTTCGCAACCCCCGCCGCCCCTACAGTGACGTGCGCCAGGACATGGAGGACCTCACCGAGCTGGTGGAGGTAGACTCCGAGCCTTTCATGCTGCACCCTGGCGA
>JACPQK010000110.1 GCA_016190535.1 Chloroflexota bacterium
GCTGGAGCAGGTTACCGATCCCCAGGCCTACCTCAAGGGGGCGCAGCAGGCCTAGCAGTTGCTTATGGCGTTGCCGACGCCGCAACAGGGAATGAAAATAGGGAGGCTCCTATTTTCAAGGCAGGCTGCGAAAAAAGGGAGTGCAGAGGGGTGAAGCCCCTTTGCCGGGAGCACCCAGAGGGTGCCCGGGTGTCCCTCAGATATAAATTCCTCCCTTCCTGGCCGGGAAGGGGGATGCTCGAGCGGGTTTTTCAGCACCCTGCTAGGCAGGTCTACCGGAGTTGAGGAGGACTCATTTGATTAATCCTGAAAAAAGGGTGGTGGTAACGGGGATGGGGGTAATCAGCCCTGTGGGGCTGGACGTCGAAACTATGTGGCAGGCCCTGGTGGAGGGGCGTTCTGGGGTGGGTGTTATTAGCCGTTTTGATGCTGAGCCGTTTGAGACCCGGATTGCCGCTGAGGTCAGGGGCTTTGACCCGGCTAACTACATGGACCGCAAGGAGACACGGCGGACAGACCTCTTCGTCCAGTATGCCATCGCTGCCAGCCGGCAGGCGGTGGAGATGGCCAGCCTCACTATTGAGGAGAGCAACGCTGACTCTATAGGGGTCATCATCGGCAGCGGCATCGGGGGTATTGCCACCCTCTCCGAGCAGTTCAAGGTGCTCTATGAAAAGGGACCTCGGCGGGTCAGCCCCTTCCTGGTGCCCATGTACGTCTGTGACATGGCGCCGGGACAGGTATCTATCGCCTTGGGGGCCAAGGGCCCCAACTTCAGCACTACCTCTTCCTGCGCCAGCGGGGCCGACGCCGTGGGCGTGGCTTATGAGATTATCCGGCGGGGCGATGCCCGCGTCATGATCGCTGGCGGCAGCGAGGCCCCCATTACACCCATCGGTCTAGCCGCCTTTGGCCAGGCGGGAGCCCTTTCCAAGAGCAATGGCAACCCCCACAAGGCATCGCGTCCCTTCGATGCCCAGCGGGACGGCTTTGTTATGGGCGAAGGAGCAGCGGTGCTGGTACTGGAGGACCTGGAGTCTGCCCTGAGGCGGGATGCTCCTATCCTGGCCGAGATGCTGAGCTACGGAGCTACCAGCGACGCCTACCATATCACCCACCCCCCGGAGGGTGGCGAGGGTGGCGCCCGGGCTATCGAGAAGGCCCTGGCCAAGGCCAACCTTCGGCCCCAGGACATCGGCTATATCAATGCCCACGGGACCTCTACTCCCCTCAACGATAAGGCGGAGACGCTGTCCGTGAAGAAGGTCTTCGGCGACCACGCCTACAGGATGCCCCTGAGCTCCACCAAGTCCATGCTGGGGCACATGCTGGGTGCCGCTGGTACTATAGGTGCTATTGTGAGCGTCCAGGTTATCCGCACGGGGGTAATCCATCCCACCATAAACCTGGAGACCCCGGACCCCAACTGCGACCTGGACTATGTGCCCAACACGGCCCGGCGGGCAACGGTAGATGCGGCCATGTCCAATGCCTTTGGCTTCGGGGGACACAATGCTTCCCTGGTGTTCCGCCGCTTTATGAACTAGAATAAGTGGGCAGTGTCCCACAAACGCTGGGTGTTAGCGGCACCCCAGAGAGCAACACCAACTTCTCTCCAGCCCCTGGAGCCACTGGCGGCCCAGGTCCTGGCCAACCGTGGGGTCACCGGGGACTGGGAGGCCTTCCTGGCCGCCAGCTCAAGCCTGGTGTGGGACCCTTATCTTCTCCCCGAGATGGGGCTGGTGGTCACCCGGCTGCGCTGGGCCATCCGCCAGGAACAGCCCATCGCCATTTACGGCGACTTTGATGTGGATGGCATCACAGGCACGGCCCTGCTAGCTCAAGGGCTGTCCCGTCTGGGGGCCAGGGTAGTCCCCTATATCCCCCACCGCTTCGACGAGGGCTATGGCCTGAACGTAAAGGCCCTGGAGAGGCTGCACCACCAGGGCGTACGCCTGGTGGTAACGGTGGATACGGGGACCACGGCCCACGAGGAGGTGGCCTGGGCGCAGGCCCACGGGCTGGACCTCATCATAACGGACCATCATCTCCCTGGCCCTACGCTGCCCCCCGCCCTGGCCACCGTAAACCCGCGCCGGTCCGACTCCCTCTACCCCTTCCCTCAACTGGCGGGGGTGGGCGTTGCCCTCAAGGTGCTCCAGGCCCTGGGGCGGGAGGACACCGACCTGGACCTGGTAGCCCTGGGCACTGTGGCCGATATGGTGCCTCTCCTGGGGGAGAACCGCTACTTGGTACAGCAGGGCCTCTCGGCGCTGAACCGTAGCCCTCGCATCGGGATCATCTCCCTCATGGCGGAGGCGGGCCTCAGCCCGGGCCAGGTGGACACCGAGGCCGTCTCCTTCGGCCTGGCCCCCCGGCTCAATGCTGCGGGCCGGATGGCGCACGCCCGGCTGAGCTATGCCCTGCTTACTACCAGTTCCCGGGCGGAGGCCCGGGAGCAGGCGGTAGCTCTGGAGGCCTACAATCGGGAGCGCCAGCGCCGCACCGAGGAGGTCTATCAGAGGGCGCGGCAGATGCTCTCAGACCTGCCGGGGGAGGTGTCCCCCCTCATCATGCTGGGGGACCCCGCCTTCGATGCTGGTGTGGTGGGCATCGCCGCCAGCCGCCTGGCGGAGGAGTTCTACCGGCCCACCATCCTGTTCCATCTGGGTACTGAGGTCTGCAAAGGGAGCGCCCGCAGCATCCCGGAGTTCAATGTGGCTGCTGCCCTGGCCCAGTGCCGTCCCTGGCTACTGCGCTTTGGGGGCCATCCCCAGGCCGCGGGCTTCACTGCCCGTGGGGAGGATATCCCCGCGATCCAGCGCCGGTTGGAGGAAATAGCTGCCCAGGAGCTGGCTAGCGTGGACCTGAGGCCTTGCCTCCATGTGGACGCCCAGGTCAATCTGGCGGAGCTTTCCGGCGGATTTCTGCGCTTTCTGCATCGCCTAGCCCCCTTTGGCCCAGGGAACCCGGAGCCAGCTTTCCTCAGCCGGAACGTGGCCATTGTGGAGGCACGGCCCCTGGGCAATGGGAGGCACCTGCGGCTCAAGCTACGCCAGGGCCACGCCCTCTGGGATGCGATCGCCTTTGGGCTGGGCGCATATCACGGTACCCCCTCGGGTCCCCTGGATGTGGTCTATACCCTGGGGGTCAACTCCTGGCAGGGCGAGGACTTCCTGGAGTTACGGCTCCTGGACTTTGCGCCCGCGGGCACCATCCCC
>JACPQK010000015.1 GCA_016190535.1 Chloroflexota bacterium
CGGACCTGCGGGTCAGGGACGGCGTCGGCCAGCACCAGGGCACCATCGATATAGATATCGACACTATTCCCGGTGGCCACCTCACCCTGGAGTACCGGGGCAGTGCCACCGTTAGTGGCTCCACCATCATCTCCAGCGGCACTTTTAAGGTTGTCAAAGCCACGGACATATTCAACGGGATCAGGTCCGAGGGGAGCTACACCCTCACCATTGTGGAATCGGGCGACACCCTGGGCGCACCGGCTACGGTAACTTTCTCAGCCTCAGGGACGTAGGACAGGCTGGCTTGACAGTTGGGCCGGCGGCCCTGCCGCCGGCCCAGCGCTTCTTTCTGCCTCCCGCCCAGAGGCTTCTTATTACCAAATAGGCACCCGCTGGTGGGAACTATTGCCCGCTGTGCTGCCGAGAGGGGAGGGCCACGGTGGCCGAGCCTACCGTGGTCTTTTGTCCTTTGCCATTCTCCAGCCAGATATCGAGCTCCACCAGGCATTCCCCCTCCCGGGCCTCTTTGCGGGTGACCCTACCCCTACAGGTAAGGGTGTCGTTAGGGAAGTCCATGGCCCGGTACTGGACGCTCAGCTTCTTAAGGGTGCCCTCGGGGCCCATCCAGTCCGTAACGAGTTGGGCCAAGTAGGAGCTCTTGAGGGCACCGTGGACGATGATACCGGGCAGGCCAGCGGCCAGGGCAAAATCCTTGTCATAGTGGATGGGGTAGAAGTCGCCGGAGGCGCCGGCCCACATCACCAGCTCCCCCGGGCCTGGCTTCTTCACCAGGGGGGGAAGCTCCATGCCGGTCTCGATGTCTTCCCAGAAGGGGGCCATTGGCTATCTCCTGAGACGAAGGGAATCTCTACCGGGGCCTAGTAGCGGACCATGGTGCTACTCTGTTTAGCCACCACCTGGCCGAGTTGGTTGACATAAATCGTCTCCAGGACCATGAACACCAGGGGGCTAGCCCTACCCCGCCTCTCCCGCAGGTCGGTGAGGCGGCAATGGGCGGAGATAGTATCCCCAGCCCGTACCGGGTGGAAGTACTCCCATGCGCTGCCTCCATCCAGGAGCCGCGACAGGGGCAGTTCAAGTTCTAACTTGGGCATAGGGACCGGCAAGGCCCGCAGAAAAGTAGGAGGGGCAACTATGCCCCCGTAGCGCGTAGCCCGCGCCGCCACCTCATCCTGCCATAGCGGGTTGGGGTCCTGAATGGCCTGGGCAAAACGGCGAAGGTGCCCCTTTTCAACCTCTATGCTCACAGGCGGAGACTCTGCGCCAATAGACTGGCGCAGCTCCTCTGGAGTCCAGGACTGCCCCACTGTCTAGCCCTCCTGCCGTAATTCCAGGGCGAGTTTACGCAGGGCCAGGCTTGATGTCAAGGGCTGGCAGCAGGGGCTTGGGGCTGTGCTATACTTGGTGCCAGGCTGAAAGCTATGCATCAGGTGGGCATAGACATGGTGGAAGTGACCCGTCTCCGGCGGACGCTGGAGCGCTGGGGGCCGCGTTTCCTGCGCCGGATCTACACTGATAGCGAACTCCAGGCCTGCCATCGCCGCCTGCCCGAGCTAGCAGCCCGTTTCGCCGCTAAGGAGGCGGTCATGAAGGCCCTGGGCACCGGACGGCAGGGGGTCGGCTGGAGGGACATCGAGGTGCTGAGCAGTCCCCGGACTCAGCCCCAGGTAAGGCTCTACGGCCGGGCGGAGCGCCGTGCCCGGGAACTGGGCCTGTCCCACTTGAGTCTGAGCCTGTCCCACACCCGGGAGTGGGGGCTAGCCGTCGTCCTGGGCGACCAGCAAGAGGGCCGCCCGTGAAGGTAGTCACGGTAGCTCAGATGCGGGAGGTGGAGCTACGCTGCCAGGAGATGGGGATTTCCACCCAGAGGCTCATGGAGAATGCTGGCCGGGCGGTGGCCCAGGAGGTCAAGGGCTTGCTGGGAACGGTGGCGGGGCGATCGGTACTGGCCCTTGTCGGTCCCGGCAACAACGGGGGGGATGGGCTGGTGGCGGCAAAGTACCTTTCCGATTGGGGCGCCCAGATGGCGGTCTATTTGTGCGCCCAGCGCCGCAGCGCAGACCCTCACCTAAAGGCCGTCGTTGATCGGGGGATCCCCGTCCAGGAAGCAGCCAGAGACGACGGCAGCTTTCTGCTCCAGCACCTGGAGTCCGCCTCTGTGGTGCTGGACGCTGTCCTGGGCACAGGCCGGGTCCGCCCGCTGGAGGGGGTCATGCAGCGCACGCTGGAGCAGGTCCGCAGCGCCCGGACAGCCCGCCGCGGGCTACGCATCGTGGCGCTAGACATCCCTTCAGGCCTGGATGCTGACGCTGGGGTGGCAGACCCGGCTACCCTGCCCGCCGACTTCACGGTGACTCTGGGCTGCCCCAAGGCGGGCCTCTTCCTGCTCCCGGGCGCAGAGATGGCGGGGCGCTGGACAGCGGTGGATATTGGTATCCCCGAAGCCATAACCCGCTTCCTGCCCATCGAGGTCATGGAGGCGAACACCCTAGCCCGGATGCTGCCTCGTCGCCCCCTGGCTGCCCACAAGGGGACCTTTGGCCGGGTCATGGTGGTAGCAGGCTCCCTAAACTTTGTGGGGGCCGCCTACCTGGCCTGCCAGGGGGCTGCCCGGGCGGGGGCCGGGCTGGTCACCCTGGCCGCCCCCAGGAGTCTCCATCCCATTCTGGCCGCCAAGCTTACAGAAGCTACCCACCTGCCTTTACCCGAGGCTGAGCCTGGGGTGGTGGCCCCAGAAGCAGCCTCCCACCTGAAGGAGGTGCTGGAGAGCTACGATGTAATGCTCATAGGATGCGGGCTGGGAACCCGTCCGGCAACGGTAGAGTTCATCCAGCGCACCCTTTTGGAAGAGAGCCTACCCCTGGCCCTGATCCTGGATGCTGACGCCCTGAATGCCCTGTCCACAGTCCCCGAATGGTGGCACCGGTTGGCTACCCAGGCGGTACTGACACCTCACGCCGGAGAGATGGCCCGGCTTACCGGGCTGAGCAGCGCTGAAGTGCAGACTCGCCGCTTTCAAATAGCAGCAGAAAGCGCAGAGCGGTGGGGACAGGTGGTTGTCCTCAAAGGCGCATATACCTTAGTGGCGGCTCCAGGCCAGGGGATTCAGGTCAGCCCGTTTGCTAATCCGGGCCTGGCTTCCGGAGGCACCGGCGATGTGCTGAGCGGGACTATTGCCGGCCTGGTGGCGCAGGGGGCAAAATCCTGGGCAGCCAGCGTCGCGGGCGTTTATCTTCATGCTCTGGCCGGTGAGATGGCCCGGGATGATCTGGGAGACACCGGCATGCTGGCGGAGGACCTCCTTCCCCGTTTGCCCCTGGCCATCCGTAAGCTCAAAGAGAGCTAGCCTGAAACACTATTGTGACCGCACTATCTGTCCCCCACGCATTGAAGAGGGGTCTCCGGGCACCTATAATTGAAGTGCCTTAGCGTATCTATTTTATGCTTCTCGCTATAGATATTGGAAACACCAACATAGTGCTCGGGGTGTTCCACGGGCAAACACTCCGGGCTACCTGGCGCATCGCCACCGACGTGCACCGGATGGCCGACGAGTACGCTGTCTTGCTGCTCAACCTGTTCCCACGCCAGGGGCTGGTCCCCGGCGACATTACCGAGGTGGCCTTGTCCAGCGTGGTGCCTCCCCTGGACTCCACCTTCGAGGAGCTCTGCCAGCGCTACTTTATGACCAGACCACTGATAGTAGGGCCAGGCACCAAGACCGGGGTACGCATCTGTACCGACAACCCCCGGGAAGTGGGCGCAGACCGGGTGGTCAACGCTGCTGCCGCCCACCATCTCTACGAGGGCCCTCTCATTGTGATCGACTTCGGCACGGCTACCACTCTCGATGCCGTATCGGCAGAAGGGGACTACCTGGGGGGTGCCATCGCTCCAGGGGTCCAGGTGGCTACCGAGGCCCTGGTGCAGAGGGCCTCCAAGCTTCCTCGGATCGAGATGGTGCGCCCCAAGCATGCCATCGGCCGGAATACCGTGGCCGCCATGCAATCGGGGATCATCTTCGGCTACGTGGGCTTGCTGGAGGGCATCGTGGCGCGCCTCAGACAGGAGCTGGATGGTCCGGTCAAGGTGGTAGCCACCGGAGGGCTGGTGGAGATACTGGCGCCGGAGACCTCCTGCATCGAGATAGTCGAGCCCAACCTGACCCTGATTGGCCTGAGGCTGATCTACGAGCTCAACCGCCCCTTCCTGGAGGAGCGCCACCTCCCCCTATTGAGGGAGAGGGAGAAACGTGCTCCCCGGTAAGTTCGTTGTGCTGGGGGTCACCGGCAGCATCGCCGCGCACCGCGCCGTGGACCTGGCCAGCAAGCTCACCCAGGAAGGGGCTTTAGTCGACGTCATTCTTACAGAGGCTGCCCAGCAATTCATCACCTCCCTCTCCTTCCGTAGCTTGACCCACCGCCCAGTAGTAACAGACATGTTCGACCCCGAGTCCGAGCTCAGCGTGGAGCATGTGCGCCTGGCGCAGCGGGCCGATGTGGTGGTAGTAGCCCCCGCCAGCGCCCACCTCATTGCTCGCCTGGCCCTGGGCCTGGCCGACGACATGCTTACTACCACTGTTCTGGCTACCAGGGCCCCGGTGGTCATTGCCCCGGCCATGAACGTGAACATGTGGCAGAACCAGGTCAGCCAGGAGCATGTGGCCCGGCTGAGAGATCGTGGCTTCACCTTTGTGGGCCCAGCGCACGGTCGACTGGCTACGGGGTTGGTGGGGATGGGCCGCCTGGCCGAGGTGGAGGAGATCCTGGACACCATCAGGCTGATAATGGGGCGCTCTGGGGACCTGAGCGGACAACAAGTCGTGGTCACCGCTGGGGGGACACAGGAGCCTGTGGACGCCGTGCGGGTGCTCACTAATCGCTCCTCGGGCAAGATGGGCTACGCCCTGGCGGCGGCGGCCCGGGACCGGGGGGCCAGGGTCACCCTCATTTCGGCACCCACATATCTGCGCCCACCGGTCGGGGTCACCCTGGCCCGAGTACGTACCGCTGCTGAGATGCGGGAGGCCGTGATGTCTGCCCTGCCCGGGGCCAGTGCCCTGCTCATGGCGGCTGCCGTGGCCGACTACCGCCCAGCCCAACCTATTTCAGAGAAGATAAAGAAGGAGGCCACCGACAGGCTGAGCCTCCCCCTGGAGCGCACCGCCGACATCCTGGCCGAAGTGCCTGACACCCTGGTCAAGGTGGGGTTCGCCGCCGAGCTAGGTGCGAACCTCCTGGAGAGGGCCAGGGAGAAGCTCCAGCGGAAGCGCCTGGACCTTATCGTAGCCAACGACATATCTGCGCCGGACAGCGGCTTCGAGGTGGATACCAACCGGGTGGTGCTCATAGACGGCAGAGGCCGCGACGAGGAGCTGCCCCTCATGAGCAAGTACCAGGTGGCCCACAAAGTCCTGGACCGGGTGGTGGCGGTGCTCAAACAGCAGCAGCCCTAGCTCCCCAGCGGCCCCTGGCCCCTGGCTCGACAAAACAATCGCCCCTTCCCCCTATCGCTGTCGCTCTTTAGGCCCACTATCCCTCTGATTGTGACGATAGTCGCACAACCGCCTTCTGGGAAGAGTACCGCAAAGGGTATAATGGTAGGAAGAACCATTATCGCTGATTGCCGCTTAGGCAGAGGAGGAAATGATGAGGAGAAGGGTGTTGGGC
>JACPQK010000108.1 GCA_016190535.1 Chloroflexota bacterium
CTTTCACTTCTTCACCCTGGTTTCGAGAACCACGGCAAGCGTGATAGGTGGGGGTGGAGGGTGAGGGGTATCTTGTTGGTTCTGGTCATGGCCACCCTGGGTATCTCCGTGTGGGGAGACCTCCTGGCCAGGGCGGGAGAGTACGGGGAGTGGTGGTACCCGATCCCCGGGTTCTTTGCTCTGCTGGGGCTCTTGGGCTGCGTAGCCATTGTGGTGGTGTCCAAGCTGCTGGGCCGCTACTGGCTTCAGCGAAGGGAAGATTACTACGGAGACGAGAGGGCCGATGAGTAGCTTCCCTCCGGCTGGCGTCTTCCTTGTGGGGGCCTTTCTCCTGCCGCTGGTGCCGCAGCGGCTCCGCGCCGTGGCCTTTCTGGTGCCTCCCCTGGCTAGCCTGGGACTCCTCTGGGCCCTGGATCCCGGTCAGACGCTCACGGTACCCTTCCTGGACTTCCAGCTCGTGCTAACCCGAGTGGACCGGCTGAGCCTGGCCTTCGGCTATGTGTTCGCCATCGTCACCGTCCTGGGAGGCGTCTACGCCCTCCACTTGAGGGACACGGGACAGCAGGTGGCAGCCTTGCTCTACGCAGGGAGCGCCCTGGGCGTCGTCTTCGCCGGGGACCTCTTCACCCTGTTCGTGTTCTGGGAGGTGCTGGCCGTGGCCTCGGTCTACCTCATCTGGGCCCGCGGCACGATGCGCTCCCGCCAGGCGGGCCTGCGCTACCTGTTCGTTCACATGGCTGGGGGCAGCCTGCTCCTGGCGGGAGCATTGATACACTATAGCGATACCAACTCCCTTCTGTTCGAGCCTATGAAAGGTGGCATGGGGGCGACCCTCATCCTCATCTCCTTCGCCATCAATGCTGCCATCCCCCCTCTTCACGCCTGGCTAACGGACTCCTACCCTCAGGGGACAGTGACCGGCAGCGTGTTCCTCAGCGCCTTCACCACCAAGGCCGCGGTGTATGCCCTGGCCCGGGGGTTTGCGGGGTGGGAGATACTGGTCTGGCTTGGCGTGGTGATGGCGGTCTACGGTGTGGTGTACGCTGTTCTGGAGAACGACATCCGCGGCATCCTGGCCTACCACATTGTCAGTCAGGTGGGATATATGGTGGCAGGCGTGGGGCTGGGGACTGAGGCAGCTATCAACGGGGCCACAGCCCACGCCTTCACCCACATCCTGTACAAGGGCCTGCTTTTCATGGGGGCGGGCACGGTGCTCTACGCTACCGGCCGCAGCAAGCTGACCGAGCTGGGAGGGCTCTGGCGAGCGCTGCCCCTGGCGCTGGGCCTCTACATGGTGGGGGCATTATCCATCTCGGGGTTCCCCCTCTTCAGCGGTTTTGTCTCCAAGTCCATGACTGTCTTCGCAGCGGAGGTAGACCACCGGGGGTTGGCGGTGCTCCTGCTGAACCTGGCCTCCGTAGGGACCTTCCTCCACACGGGGCTGAAGCTCCCCTACTTTACCTGGTTTGGCCCCTCGCGCTCCCCAGCCCCTCTGGGCCGGGTGCCCTGGAATATGTACGCCGGCATGGGCCTGGCTGCGGCCATCAACATCGGCATCGGCCTGTACCCCCCCCTCCTGTACCGCATCCTGCCCTTCCCGGTGGACTATCGGCCCTACACCGTTGGCCACGTTTCGGAGGCGGTACAGCTCCTGCTATTCACAGGCATCGGGTTCTGGCTTCTGCGGGGGATGCTGAAGGGAGAGCTCACGATCACTCTGGACACGGACTGGCTCTACAGGCGGCCCGCCCGGCTGGCCTACGTCATGGCGGTGGTTTACCCCAGCCGCCTCTTCGGCACGGTGGAGCGCCTCAGCCAACAGTCGGTGCGCTTTGTGGCTCGGGTGAGCCAGGACCCGGTAGATGCCCTGCGCCTTGCCAGGGTTGCCCTCTCCAGGCAGTCTCCCACTGGAAACACACAGCAACCGTCGCGCAACGACAGCGTCTACAACCCGGACCGCTACCGCCTGCCCGTGGGCATTATGGGCCTGGTTATCCTGGCCCTCTTCGGAGCTCTCATGCTGTGGCTCCTGCTGGCAAGGTAGGACATGCCCGCCGGAAGCTGCAACCACACCTTGGATAGTAGATTGGAGATTGCCCAGCAAGCGTCTTGATGATACGGTTAAGTAGCAAGGCTAAAGGCCCACGTAAAGGTTCTTGATATCGTCTACACGGCCCCACCCGCCGCGACTCGGACCTCTGGCTCAGCGAGGCAGGGCAAAGGTCTTCTCAAAAGTCCGAGCCGGAGTTTTGCCTTCGTCAACAGTGGTGGAGCTGAGGGGATTCGAACCCCTGACCTCCTCCGTGCAAAGGAGGCGCTCTCCCATCTGAGCTACAGCCCCACGGCCCCTATTTTACCATGCGGTTCACCCAGCCCCCACTGCCCGGGCCAGGAAACCCTGGGGACCTCCTCCCCCTCGGGCCGGAGTTGGGCCCAGAATGTTATTCCTCAGTGCCCCCCTACGGGGAAGCAACTAGGGAGCGCTGCGCCGCCCCCGGCGGATAGCCTGCACCCACCGCCGGGCGGCCAGGCCCAGCAGGATTGCTACCAGCAGACCGGCCACCCATACGGGGGCTAGCACGCCTATCCAGATCAGGCCACTGACCAGCCCCTGGCCCAAGGTGGTAAGGCGGCGGACGGCATCCTTGAGGGTTTCCGCGGGACTCCAGCCCTCCCTGACCAGGGGTTCCGGGCTGGAGGCAGGACGCAGGTCCACCACGATGGCGGACATAGCCGCCGTCCGCTCCAGGTACTGCACCCGCCCCTTCACCTGCTCGATCTGCCCCCGGATGTTTACCAGCTCCCGGTAGACCTGGAGCACCTCGTCCACCTTCTCCGCCCGCTCCAGGATGCGCTGGAGCTGGCCCTCTGCCGCCGCCAGATTGCGGAGCTGGGCCTGGAGGTCGGTGTACTCCTGGGTCACGTCCTGCCCCGAGGTGGTCTCGGTGGCCACTCGGACAGCAAGGCCCTTGAGCCGATTCAGAGCCTCGTCGAAGCGCTCTACGGGCACCCGTATGGTGACCTGGGCGTCTATGGCCTTGCCCTCCCCCTGGCGGGAGGAGGAGACCACGAAGCCACCTAGCTCCAGCGCGATGCGCCCCACCTCATCGGCGACCGTGGCCACGCTTTCCACCAGCAGCGAGAGGTAGCCGTTGCGCACAATCAGTCGCTCCGCCGGGGATTGCGAGGTGCTGCGCGCGGAAGGCCGAGGGGCCGGAGTAGCCAGCGGAGACCCCGCCGGACCAGCCGGCCCCTGGGGCCCTACAGGGCTCAAGGCGAGGTCTTCCCTTACGACGGAAGCCGGGGCTGGAGTGGTGGCGGGGGCACAGGCAACAACCACCAGGGCCACCACCGCCATCAAGGGGAGGATGAGTTTCCTAGTCATGGCTGCCTCCTTGGCTGCTTTACCTGTCTATTAGACGCAGCCGGGGGCCTAAAGGTTCCCGAGGGGGGCCTGCCTCCAGGATTCCGACGCAGCCCAAGGCCATGCACCCAACCTTACCGGGCTAGGGGGTGGAGGGGCTCACGGAGTGTGGGTATGGTGCGGGGATGGGCCCGCGGACGGCAAAATGAAATGCACCTTAACCTCTGGATAGTGGAAGGAGGCCTCCGAAGTTGGTAGGTTGAACACTCCGACGAGTCGGAGCGACCGACCTAGGAGTATCCCCCGAAGGGGTTTACACTCCTTAGAAAGGAGGTGA
>JACPQK010000104.1 GCA_016190535.1 Chloroflexota bacterium
CCACTACACAGGCCTGACAGCCCGTGCAGCGGTCTATGTCCACCACCATGGACCACTTGATGTTGGATTCGACGGCCATGCTCAACTCTTCCTAGTGGGCTGCTGAAAAAGGGCCCACTGACCCCCGCCCTGAAGGGCGGGGCTTCTAGCACCCGGCTTCAGCCGGGGGTAGCGAAAGGGCTTTTTCAGAGACCTCCTAGCGTTCTGAATGACTAGCCCCATAAAACACGTCATCTCTCTGCTCGCAGGGCAGACCACTGCCGTAGAGGATACCTCGGCCCCTTGCATCCCCCAATACCTAACCTGGCACGTGCCGAGTGCGGCGGCAAACATCAGCGGGTGACCTCGATGATCTCGGAGTGGGGGACCTGGGTGGCGAACATCGTCCCCTCGAACTTGGGGAGTCGCTCTTGCCGTCCGGTCTTGACCAGGCGCACCCTGCTCGCCGCCCAGGCCAGCGCCCCTGTATCCTGGTCTACCAGCGGGGTCAGCAGGGACAAGGGGTTGGCCCCGCGGCCCTGGGCATAGCGGCCGTAGCTGGTATGGCCCTGGCCCAGGGGGATGGCCACCACACCCGGGGGTAATGCCGGGTTGATGTACACCCTGGCCTCTATGGTCCCCCGGGGGGACTCCACCTGCACGATGTCCCCCTCTGCCAGGCCCAGCTCCCTGGCACTGGCCCGGCCCACCTCTACCCAGGTCTGCCAGGTCACCGTGGTCACCGGGTCCGGGGTAGCCTGGAGCCAGGGCAGGTGGGCCCCCTCGCCAGCCCCCAGAGAGTTGGAGGCAAAGGGGACCACATGGAAGGAGTAGCTGGCATCTCCGGAGAAGGTGCCCTGGGGTGCCTGGGTGGGAAGCTGGGGTGGCGTGGGGCTGGGGCCACCGTAGCGCAGCACCGGTTCCCACCGGCCCCCCTGCTGGAGGGTGCGGTTCCAGAACGCCTCGAAGTCCCGCTCCGCGAACCCGCCCCGCTGGTGGAGCTGTCCCGCCCCCTCCCGGAGATAGTCGCGGAGGGTGTTCCAGGGCAGCGCCCGCTCCATGTCCGGCCCGATCTCCTGGGCCAGGGCCAGCAGCACATCCCCAAAGCCCCGGGTGTCGTGCACGGCGTTGACCACCGGCTGTTGATAGCCCAGCACCTGATGGCCGGGGGCGGGGTCCGGGCTGTCGTCCCCCCACTCTTCCAGATAGTTATGCTCGGGGAGCACCAGGTCGGCGAGGGCCGCCGTCTCGTCCATAACAGAGGCGAAGCTCACCACCAGGGGCACCCGGGCCAGGACCTCGGCGAAGTTCACGCTTGCCGGCAGAGAGTAGACCGGGTTTATCCCCCGGATGACTAGCACGTTGACGCGGTCCTGCCCCATGCGCAGCCGCTCCAAAAACTCCGCCCAACGACGGAAAGGGGTGGCTGCTGTCGTAGGCAACTCCAGGGGCGCAGGGGGGTTGAGCAGTAGGCCTCCGGGCACGCCCACACTGCCCACCAGGAAGTTCAGGGCGAGGATAGCACTGAGGTTAAAGGTCCCGTTGGTATGGGCTGCCGCCGGGCCGCCGCCGATAGCCAGGCTGGGTCTCTGAGTGGCGAAGGAACGAGCCAGCTCCACGATGGTCTCTGCAGAGACGCCGGTGACGGCGGCGGCCCGCTCTGGCCGGAACTCCGCCAGAGCCTCCGCACCGCGTCCACTGGTCATAGCCCGGGCTGCTGCTCCATCGGCCAGGCCCTCCGCCATCATCACATAGGCTAGGGAAAGGGCCAGCACCCCTTCCGTCCCTGGACGCACCGGCACCCAGCGGTCGGCATTGGCCCCGGTCAGGGAAAACCGGGGCTCCACCTGGACCAGGGTACCCCGGAGCCTATCGCCCTGGCGGAACTCGCCGTAGCCCAGGCTATAGCGTACCGGGGACAGCTCGGTGGACAGGAAATCGGCCCCAAAGGAGAGCAGGAAACGGGTGTTAGCAATATCGAACTCGGGCAGCACACTGGTGCCCAGGGTCCGCTGCACCGCCGCCCGCAGCACCGTGTCCTCCAGGGGCTGGTAGGCAAGGTGCTGTGCGCCAGGGCCGTAGGAGCTAACGAACCTGTCCACCAGAAGTGCCAGATGGCCGCGCAGGGGCTGGGTAGCCAGCACGATACTGCCGGGCTGAGAAAGCACCTGCGCCTGCCGGAGCTGGGCGGCCAGCATGTCCAGGGCCTCGTCCCAGCTTATGGCCTGGAACTGGCCCGTGGCGCGGTCCCGGCGCAGCGGACCCGGGATGCGGTCGGGGTGGTAGAGGGCCTGGACTCCGGCCTGGCCCCGGGCACAGAGCTTACCCCGGTTCACCGGGTAGTCGGGGTTGCCCTCGATCTTCTTGGCCCGACCCTCCATCACCCGCACGATAATGCCACACCCTGCGGGACACTGTCGGCAAAGCGTGGCATACCAGTTGTCGGTGCCAGTGACCAGGTCCTCCGGCATTTGGACGGGGCTCTGTACCAGCAACTCCCGCCGGTCAAAGCTGCAACTGGCGAAGACCACCGCCCCCAGGGCCGAGGTGGCAGCGGCCTTGAGGAACTGGCGGCGGGTTACTTCCCTGCTCATTCTAGCCTCAGTAGTGACAGAAAGAGCATTCCGTGGGTGCCTCCCGTTCTCGATGGCAGGCCAGGCAGTCCCCCATCTTCAGGGAGCGGACCTGGCGCACCTGCACCATGCTCTCGACGTCGCCGTGGCAAGTGGCACAGGTAAGGCCTGAGCGAATGTGGGGATCGTGTACAAAGTGGACCGAGTCCGGCAGCCGGTGCACCCTCATCCAGTTGATAGGCTCGTTCTGCGCCCAGGCAGCGATTACCTTCTGCACCTCCGGGTTGTCCCTGCCCAGCGCCCGGTGGCAGAACATGCACTGTTCCACGGGGGGAATGCCCGCCACGGCCCCGGTCTCGGCACCCCGGTGGCAGAAGGTACAGGGAGTGCCCACAACTTCGACATGGGTCTTATGGGTGAAGGCAATAGGCTGCTCTGGCGCTTGACCGAAGCCCAGGGCACGGGGGACAAAGACGACCACTATGATCAGGACAATAACTATGCCCAGAAGGGCCCCAGCTATCCGGAGGCGCCACCGGTTGCTCAGGCCCATGGCTACAAGCAGGTCCCCGGCTTCATATCCACCACCGGGGCCAGAACTCCCCCATCACCAGGAGCGCCTGCACCGCCACCACAAGGCTCACCACCAGAGCGACAAAGGCAATCAGGGCCGCCAGGTACAGGGGGGGGCGTAGCCTCTCTGCCCAGGGGGGTAACTCGCCGCTGGCTCGAAGGGAGGGGATGAACGCTAGCGACAGCAGCAGGCTGCCCCCAAACACCGCTACCAGCGGCACCAGGAACCAGAGCGACCACATTACGTCGCTGATCCCCGCCCATATATCCCGTGTGATTACTGCTGGGTCCATCTCTCCCTAATCACTTTCGGATACCGCTGGGTAGATCCCCAAAAAAAGATGGCCCCTACACCCTCAGGAAGCCACCCCTTCTGAACGCCGTGCCTGGCCCCAGAAGCCCCGCGAGAGGGGACACCACCCTCCACCACCCCGGCCCAAGCACGCTTTGATATTTAGCACATTTTTCACACGCACGTCAAGAGGTTCTTCAGAACTCCACCAACCCCTAGACATAGATAGGCAAAAGGGGTAAAATAGCACTGTGTCGGCCAAGATGCCGCAAGAGAGCTTCTAGCACTATTTTCTATTTACATTACTCTCCTTGTTTCGCCTTGCCCCCGTTACCGCGTGGCGCATTTTCCCTTGGCCCCTGGTGAGTAGCTGATGGAGAACCACTACAGCGCCCGGGACATCCAGGTCCTGGGCGACCTGGAAGCTGTCCGGCTCAGGCCGGGCATGTACATAGGGAGCACCGATTCCCGAGGCCTCCACCACCTGGTCCATGAGGTCGTGGACAACAGCGTGGACGAGGCCATGGCAGGCTACTGTACCCGTATCGAGGTGACCGTGCTGGCCGACGGCAACGTGGAGGTGCGGGACAACGGGCGCGGCATCCCCGTGGACGTCCATCCCACCACAGGCGTCTCGGCGCTGGAGACCGTAATGACCAGCCTCCACTCCGGGGCCAAGTTCGGCGGCGGCACCTACAAGGTCTCCGGAGGTCTCCACGGGGTAGGTGCCTGTGTGGTTAACGCCCTCTCCTCCTGGACCCGCGTCGAAGTACGACGGGACGGCCAGACCTACCGCCAGGAATACCAAAGGGGCCACCCCCTGGGCCCCATCACCGTGGTGGGGGAGGCCCCGGATACCGGCACCACCACCATATTCCACGCCGACGAGGGCGTCTTCGGCCCCATCTCTTTCGACTTCGACCTGCTGGCCATCCGCCTGCGGGAGATGGCCTTCCTGAACAAGGGGCTGGAGATCTATCTGCGCGAGGAGAAGACCAACCGCGAGCTTACCTTCTACTTCGATGGCGGCATAGTGGGCTTCCTCCGCTTACTGAACCGGAAACGGGCAGTCCTTCAGGAGGAGCCCGCCTATATTGCCGGGACGGTTGATGGCTGCCAGGCTGAGGTAACTTTCCAGTACACGGACGGCTTTGCCGAGGTCCTTTTCCCCTTTACCAACTGCATCCATAACCCCGATGGTGGCAGCCATGTTACCGGCTTCCGGGCTGCCCTGACCCGCGTCCTCAACGAATACGCCCGCCGTCAGGGCTGGCTCAAAGAGGACGACGCCAATCTCTCTGGGGAGGACGTGCGGGAGGGCCTGACGGCCATCATCAGCGTAAGAGTGCCCAACCCCCAGTTCGAGGGCCAGACCAAGACCCGGCTGGGCAACCCGGAAGTCAAGGGCCATGTGGAGGCCATCGTCGCAGCGGGGCTTACCCAGTACCTGGAGGAGCACCCCACCGAAGCCCGGCGCATCGTGGACAAGTGTCTCACTACCGCCCGGGCCCGGGAGGCCGCCCGCAAGGCCCGCGAGCTGGTGCTGCGCAAGAACGCCCTGGACGGGGGCTCCCTCCCCGGCAAGCTCGCCGACTGCTCCGAGCGCAGCCCCGACCTCTGTGAGATCTTCATAGTGGAGGGCGACTCCGCCGGAGGGTCCGCCAAGCAGGGCCGGGACCGCCACTTCCAGGCCATCCTCCCCCTCCGGGGCAAGATCCTAAACGTGGAGAAGGCCAGCGACGAGCGCATCTGGAACCACGAGGAGCTGCGTGCCCTGGTAGCTACCCTGGGAGCTGGCACCAACGATGAGTTCAACGTGGCCAAGCTTCGCTATCACAAGTTCATCATCATGACCGATGCCGATGTGGATGGCGCTCACATCCGCACTCTGCTGCTCACCTTCTTCTTCCGGTACATGCCGGAGCTGCTCAACCAGGGCTATCTGTACATCGCGCAGCCGCCCCTATACCGCATCGCCAGCGGAAAAGAGGAGCACTGGGTCTACTC
>JACPQK010000106.1 GCA_016190535.1 Chloroflexota bacterium
ACCAGGGCGAAGCCCAGGGTTACGCCCACGCTCAGCACCAGCGCCCGCAGGACCCTGAGCCAGGCTCACTGCGCCTGGAAAGCGGGGGTCTCCGAGCCCAGAAAGAAGGAGAGATATGATGGGAGCATGAAGAAGCCACAGGGGTTGACGCTGGCCACCATGCCCGCAGTCACCGCATAGCCCAGGGGAAGCAGGCCGCCCACGCTGGCCACGGTGCCTTGCACACCCGTGTAGAAGGTGAGCCACACGACCATGAAGGCGACGGCCAGGACGGCAGGAAGCCCAAAGGTGAGCAGAGAAAGGGCCTTGCTCTGTCCAACGCCTTCTGCCCCGCTCTCTTTTGGGACTTCCATGCTGCTAGCCCTCGGTTCCTAGTGTTGCTTGGCCCTGGTCGGCCCCCGCCGGCCTCTACCCCTGGGCGCACTCTGTGCTCTCTGCGAGGCGGCTTCTGCCTCGGCCCGGACCAGGGCCGCCGCCTGCAACCTTATCTCCTCAGCCCTCTGCTCATAGTCCGCCCCGGAGAGATGGCCCAGCTCCCGCTCCTGCTCCAGGAGGCGCAGCTCCCGATAGAGGGGCTGTCGGGCCGCTCCCCAGTCGGCAGGTGCCGGCAGCGCCCCCCGCCCCCGGCGCAGGAAGGGGAGGGCCAGGACCACCACGCAAAGGACGGTCAAAACAGCGCCCAGCAGGACCGCCATGCTACTCCGTCCCCTCCAGGGTAGGCCCGGGCACAGGGGCCGGTGCCACCGGCCTGGGCTGGGTGGCCAGAGCCGGGAGGGAGCGCCGTGCCGGCCACAGGCAAATGGCAGTGCCCATCAGCAATACTACCCCTGCCCACCACAGCCAGGATACCAGGGGCAGGACCTTTATCTGAAAGCTGGCCCGCCCGTCCCCCAGCACCTCCCCAAGGATAACGTAGAGGTCTTCAAAGGGCGTGCTGCGGATGGCTACCCGGGTGGGTTTGAAGCCCAGGGTGGGATATTCCGCTTGCCAGGGGGAGACAGTACCCAGCAGGCTCTCCCCGCGATAGACTACCAGGTCGGCCTGGTTCCGGAGGTGGTCAAGCTTGGGTATCACCCTTGCCCCCTGGTACTCCAGGGTATATGCCCCCACGCTCACCCTCTGGCCAGGGCTCAACACCACCTCCCGCTCTACCGTATAGAAATGGGAGGCCACTATGGCAGCTACCACCAGGACCACAGCCAGGTGGACGATGTGGCCACCATAGCGGGGGGGGTTAGCGCGGACCAGCCTCCCCAGGGCCACGGGGTAGGCCTCCCCGTGACGGTGCCGGGCACGCACGCCGCGAACGACCTCCTGTCCTATCCCTACTACCACCTGAGCGCATATCGCCAACCCGATCAGTGCCCAGGGCTGCCGCACCCCCCCAATAGCCAGCACCACGAGCACAGCCAACCCCGCCAGCGCGGGCACCAGGAGGGCCCGCCTCAACGCACCCAGGGAGGCCCGGCGCCACGGGATGAAGGGCCCTATAGCCAGGACCTCCAGCAGGGCCAGGAATATGGGCCCATTCACCTGATTATAGAAGGGCGCGCCTATGGTGATGGTCACCCCGGTAAGCAGGTTGGATATCAGGGGGAAGACCACCCCCCAGAGGGTGACCAGAGCAGCGCCCAGCAAGAGCAGGTTATTCACCAGGAAGGCTGTCTCCCGGGAGATGGTGGACTCCACGGCCCTCTCGCTCTTGATCAGGGGGGAGCGCCACAGAACGATGAGGAAGGCCACCACAGTGCTGCCGGCCATGAAGGCCAGGAAAGACCACCCCAGAGGGCTCTGGGCAAAGGAGTGCACGGAGACCACCGGCCCTCCCCGGTTAAGGAACATCCCAAACTGGGCCAGCCCAAAGGCAGCGATGATGAGGCCGAAGTTCCACAGGCGGAACATGTGCCACCGCTTCTGGACCGTCAGGGAGTGGATGAAGGCTGTCATGGCCAGCCAGGGCATAAGCCCTGCATTCTCAATGGGGTCCCAGGCCCAGTAGCCACCCCAGCCCAGGATGGTATAGGCCCACCACATGCCAAAGAGGTTCCCTGCCCCCAGCAGCAGCCAGGCCACCAGGCCCCAGACCCGCCCCGCATCCACCCACTCCTCCATAGACCTACCGGAAAGCAACATGCCCATGGCAAAGGAGAAGGGGACGGCCACGGCAGCCAGCCCTGTCATCATGGTAGGGGGATGGAACAGCATCCCGTAGTGGATAAGAAGGGGGTTAAGGCCACCGCCATCGGGAGGAGTGAAGGGGAACCGCTCAAAGGGATTGGCCAGGAACAAGTTCACCCCTACGAAGAAGCCCACTATCAGCATAAGGGCGGCGGTGGTATAGGGCAGGCTGGCTCTCGCCGCCCGGCCGGGCCAGGCCACCGCCACAGCCGACAGCAGGGCCAGGTTGAAAGTTATGTAGAGGAGGGAGCCCGCATTCCCGGCGTAGAAAGCGAGGAAGGTGTAGAGCGCCCCGAGAGACCGGCTGCTGTTCTCATAGACATACTGGACCCGGAAGTCCCGGGTGAGGAAGGAGACCATCAGAGAGAGGACCGCCACCCCCACCGCCAGGGCCGTGAGATAGACCGCGTAGCGAGCGCTGGCAACTAGCCGTTGGTCCCTCCCTCGTGTCCCCGCTATGCTGCCGAAGACGGCATACAGGGCCAGGGCCAGGCCCAGGAACAGGCTGTATTCACCCAAAGGGGCCACTACTGTCGTCTCCCTGGTCCGGGACTCTGGTGTCTCTGCCCCTTCTTCTCAGGGGACTCGGACCCTGCCTGCAATTCCCGGTCCACTACTGAAAGATAGGTAGTCAGCTCCTCAGGCCTGGGCAGAGGCTCCGGCTGCAGGGTTGCAGCGCTGCGGCGCATGGCCCGCAGCACCAGGCCGAGCACCACCACCGCCAGCAACAGGCCCAATGGAGGCCCCAGCCAGGCGAGCAGGGGGAAGCCCTGCCTGGGCGGCTGGGCCAGGATGGAGGGGCCGTAGCGCTCAGCGAAGAAATCGAGGACCTGCTGGTCGCTCCAGCCCTCGGCCAGCTTCTCCCGCACCAGGGCACGCATCTGCTTGCCAATCTCGGCCTGGGTTTGGTCTATGGTCTCCCCCGGGCACACGGGACAAATGATACGCTTGTCCAGGGCTCGCGCCCGCTCCTCCAGGGTGAGGGGCAGCTGAGCACAGGCTTGACTGAGGAAAAAGAGGGGTAGGCCAATGGCGACGATGCCCACAACCGTGCCCCAGCGGATTCCGAACATCGGCTCTATTCTACCATCCCGCCAGGGCCACAATCCAGCCTGTACCCGTCCAGTGGTATAATAGCCCCATTCCCTTACGGGGTGTGATGCTCTTCTTTTACTTCACAAAGGCAGCAGGTCCGTGGTGAGGAGAATGGCCCTGGCCCTGATCTGGGGGGCGGGGTTGGCCCTGGTGTGGTCCCGCTCAGCCTGGGCCAACGGAGAGCACGACCATGCCCCCACAGAGGGGGCTTCCTCGGGCCTTGTCTTCCTGGCGGTGCTGCTGGCTGCGGCTACTATCGGCTATGCGCTCTGGCTCTATTATCGCTGGCGGCCCCGCTCGGCGCTATCACAACGATTGACCAGGATGTCCCGCTCGGACTATGCGACCCGCGTGCGCGGCTTCAGCCGCAACGCCAAGCTGCTGGTGGGCCGCAGCGCCCTTACCGGGCTCCAGTTTGGCCCGTGGTACCTCCTCTTTAACCTCTATCTGCTGGGGGCAGGCTTCGATCCGGCCTTTGTGGCCAAGGTAACCATGGCCAACTGGCTGGCCCACGGGCTTATGGTGATCCCCGCCGGCATCCTCTCCGACCTGCTGGGCCGCCGCCGTGTCTGCCTGGTATTCTTCGCTCTCTCCCTGGCTTTCCGGGTGCCCAGGATATTCCTCCTTGACCCCAGCCTCATCGTCCTGTTCAGCGCCCTGGGCGGCCTGGCGGAGGGTGCCCATGCGGTAGTAGGCGCTCCCTTCATGGTGGAGCAGAGCCGCCCCCAGGAGCGGGTGCACCTTTTCAGCATCAGTGCGGTAGCGCTGGCGACGTCGCTGGCCCTGGGTAGTGCCCTGGGAGGCTATCTGCCTCTGTGGCTGGCGGTGCCGCTGGGGGTGCGGGGGGACAGTTTCGTTGCCCTCCGCTGGTCGCTGATGGTCTCCCTGCCCCTGGCCCTGGCGAGCATGGTGCCCATATTCCTGATCAAGGAGGAGTGGCAGGTCATCTCCCTGCGCCGGTGGTACCAGGGCCTCACCAGCAGGGGGACCATCGCCAAGCTTACCCTGACCCAGGCGCTGGAGGCGGTGGGGTTGGGCCTGGTGGTCACTTTCTTCAACGTCTACTTCTCCACCCGCTATGGGGCCAGCTCCGTGTTCATCGGCAGCATGTTTTCCCTGACCACCGTGGTCACTGCGGTGGCTACGCTCTTTACCCCGCTGCTGGTAAAGCGGATGGGGATGGTCAAGGGGCTGGTGGGTATCCAGCTAGCGGGGCTCCCTTTCCTGATGCTCGTGGCTTTCTCGCCCAATATGTGGCTGGCCGGGGCGGGATATATGTTCCGGGCTACCTTCACCGGGGCCAGCGTGGGCCCTGGCGGCGGTATGGGCGCTCCTATCGAGCACCTGTGGCCTATGGAGGTGGTGAAGCCCAATGAAAGAGGCACTACCAGCGGACTGATGCACTCTTTCCTGGAGTTCCCCATGGCCCTGGGGGCGGCCATCGCCGGGCCCATGATGGTGAGGGGGGAGTGGACGCAGATATACGCCCTGGCCGGTATCTGGTTCGCCGCTTCCTATCTGTCCTATTTCCTCTTCTTTCAGCCGATAGAGACCCGCCTTAGAGCGGCGGCGGCCCAGGCCCCTGCGGGAGGCACTGCTTCTTGACCATGCCAGCCAGAGGTCGCCCTGGCGGCCCGTTGCGCGGCCCCAGGGCGGGCGCTATGCTAACGGAGGAGTCCTGATTTCTCTTTCAGCCAAGGGGAGAGTATGACCGAGCCTATAAAGAGCGCCTTTGACCGGGCCATGGAGAAGGTGGAGAAGCTGGAGAAGGCCTCCCGGGAGGAAATGGAGCGGGAGCAGTACCTCCGGCAAGGCAATATCCTGGCCGCCCAGTATCTGAGAGGGGAGATAGAGGACCTGGCCGCTGAGCTGTCCCGCCACGATAGCCGGCTCAGGGGTTATCTGCTGCGAGGGGCACTGGATACACTGCTGGCCAACATAGGCTTGCCCAGAGATGCGCGGGCCAAAGGGTCTGCCGGTAGAGCCATCCAGGGTGTGACTGCCTTGAGGAAGGGTGACCGGGGAGCCAGGGAGAGCCTGGAGCAAATGCAGCAGCTCTTTACCTACTATGAGAACACCCTGGAGCAGATGTACGGCAACTTCAAGCGGGACTTCGAAGCCAGACTGGGAGAGGCCAGGCGGGCACTGGAGCGGCAGACGGGGACGGCGGTCAAGGTGGACGTAGAGCGGCACCCGGAGTTCCAGGAACAGTGGCGCCGGGCCCGGGCCAGCATTGATATGCAGTATGAGGCGGCCCTAGAGGACCTGAAGAGACGCATCTTGCCCGGGGGATAGGCCCTGTGCTCCCTCCCCTGGCGGGAGGGCACCCAGAGGGTACCCGAGGGAGGGGGGGATGAAGGCTGCGTTTGCCACCTGTTCATGAGCTCTCTGTTATGTTAAAATGACCGCCACCAGAACAAGAGGGATGGGCTTGCAGCGGGAAATCGAAGCTTTCCTGCGTCACCTAGAGGTGGAGAAGGGATTCTCGGGGAATACTGTTGCCGCCTACAGGAACGACCTGCACCAGCTCGCCGAGTACCTGTCCCGCCGCTTGAGGATGGACCGGCCCTGGGCCGCTGTGGGGCGTTCCGCCCTGGTGGAGTACGAGAGAGATATGCAGCGCAGGGGCTACTCCTCCACTACGGTCGCCCGCAAGCTGGCGGCCACTCGCTCCTTCTTCAACTTCCTCCATAGGGAAGGGGTTGTCCGCACCAACCCGGCGGGGGAGATGGAGTCTCCCCGCCTGGGCAAGTCCCTGCCCAAGGTGCTGACCCCTCAGGAAGTGGACCAGCTCCTGGAGCAGCCCGCGCAGGGCAGCGGGCCGGAGGCCCTGCGGGACATGGCCATGATGGAGTTGATCTACGCCACCGGCATGCGTGTCAGCGAGCTTGTTTCCCTGGACCTGTCCGACATAAACCTGGAGCCGGGTTCGGGTAGCGTGCGCTGCTGGGGTAAAGGTGACCGGGAGCGTATCATCCCCGTGCATGACCTGGCCACTCAGACTGTAGGCCGCTACCTGGAGGCGGCCCGCCCCAGGCTGGGGCCGGCCCCTCAGGAGGCTGCCCTCTTCCTCAATGCCAGGGGGGGGCGGCTCACTCGCCAGGGGTTCTGGCTCCTGCTCAAGCAGTATGCCCGCCGGGCGGGGATAAGCTCGTCCGTGACTCCCCACGTGCTGCGGCATAGTTTCGCCACCCACAGCCTGCAAGGGGGAGCGCCCATCCGCCATGTCCAAGAGCTCCTGGGCCACGCCAATATCTCCACCACTCAAATCTATACTCACCTGACGCAGCAGCACCTGCGGGATGAGTACGATAAAGCCCATCCCCGGGCCAAGGAGTGAGCAGTGAGAATAGCCGTAGGTAGCGACGAGCGCACCCCCCTCACCGACTCTGTGGTGGGGTCCCTTCGCCGCCGGGGTGTGGAGCTGGAGCTCTACGGTCCCCTGGCCGGGGAGGCAATGGCCTGGCCCGATGTGGCCCAGAAGGTGGCCGAGAGGGTGGCCCAGGGGCATTGCCAGGAGGGTGTCCTTTTCTGCTGGACGGGTACGGGGGTAAGCATCGCTGCCAACAAGGTGCCGGGAGTGAGGGCTGCCCTCTGCGCCGACGCGGAGACTGCCCGGGGCGCTCGCCGATGGAACCACGCCAATATCCTGGTCATGAGCCTGCGGGCCACCTCTCCGGCGGTGGCCGAGGAGATGCTGGAGGCATGGTTCACTTCCCCCTTCGGCCCAGGGGAGGACGAGGACAACGTGGCTAAACTGGCAGCCCTGGAGTCCAGGTATCAGTTATCTCCCAGGAGGTAGACAATGCCCGTAATAACCGTGACTGGCTTGCCTGGCTCTGGCGTCCGAGAGTTGGCCCAGGAGGTGACCCGCCTTCTGGGGGCCGACTACGTGGACCAGAGCATAATGCAGCAGGCGGCCCACCGTATTGGCACTACCGTAGAGGCCCTGGCCCACCGGGACGAGCGGGTGCACAGCCTGGGGCATCGGCTGGCCCTTCTCCTAGAGAACCTGCTGGAAAAGTCCGCTTTCTCCAGCGACCCCTTTTTCGAGCCCGCTGGGGTGGAGATACTGCTCTCTCGCAGCTACGAGGAGGCCTCCCGCACCCCCCGGAACAAGGCCGAGGAGCTGAGCGATGCCCACTTCATAGATATCGTCACCACAGTCATGCGCTCCGAGGCGGAGACGGGGAACGCTGTTCTCCTGGGCCGGGGGGGACAGATGGTACTGCGGGACCTTCCCGGGGTTTTCCATACCCTCGTGGTAGCCCCCCTGGCCCAGCGTATCCCCTTTATCATGCAGCGAGATGGCCTGGACCAGGCTAGCGCAGAGCGCTATGTGCGGCAGAGAGAGGCAGACCTGGTAGCCTTCCACCGCAAGTTCTGGAAGGTGGAGTTCACCGACCCTACCATCTACGACATAGTTGTTAATACGGCCAGCTTATCCAGGGCTAATGCTGCCGAGATAGTGGCTAAGGCTGCCCAGGCCAAGGCTGGCGCTTAGCTCTCCCCCCCGAAGAATTATCAAGAAGGGAGACCAACTATGGACTGGGGAATGAAGAACCGCATGGCCAGAATCATAAGGCCGGACACCGGGCGCGCCGTCTGGCTGGCGGTGGACCACGGCTATTTCCTGGGTCCCACCAACAAGCTGGAAGAGCCTCGCAAGACCATCGAACCCCTCCTCCCCTACTGCGATGGCCTGTTCATTACCAGAGGGGTACTCCGTACGTGTGTGGATGTCGGCACCAGCACGCCCATCATTCTTAGGGTGTCGGGGGGGGCCAGCGTGGTAGGCAAGGACCTCTCCGACGAAGGAATTGTCACCTCTATTCAGGACGCTATCCGCTTAAACGCAGCCGCAGTAGGGCTCTCTATATTTGTGGGCAGCGAGTACGAGCACCAGACCCTGATGAACCTGAGCGCCCTGGTCAACCAGGCCCAGGACTACGGGATACCTGTGCTGGCAGTGACCGCCGTAGGCAAGGAGCTGGAGAAGAGAGATGCCCGCTACCTGTCCCTGTGCTGCCGCATTGCCGCCGAGCTGGGCGCTAGCGTGGTCAAGACCTACTACTGCGAGGGCTTTGACCGGGTGGCCCGGGGCTGCCCCGTCCCCCTGGTCATCGCTGGTGGCCCCAAGCTGAATACGGAGAGGGACGCCCTGGAGATGACCCACCAGGCCATCCAGCAGGGGGCCATTGGTGTGGACATGGGGCGGAACATCTGGCAGTCGGAGCATGCCGTGGCCATGATCCAGGCCATCCGCCACATCGTCCACGACAGCGCTACCCCTCAGGAGGGCCATGAGCTTTTCCTTAGCCTGAGGGAGGGGGCACTGGCCGCCAGCCGTGCCCGTTAATAGCCTGATGGCGGCGCTGAAAGCCCCTGTAGGCAGGGTTTCTCAACTCTACGAAGCTTACATGAGGTACGCATCCACGGCGGGTTAGAAACCTGCCCTACGATTGAGCTGATGCGTGTTGCCGTCTACTACAGCAACCAGGACGTCCGCCTGGAGGAGCAGCCCACCCCCAAGATAGGCCCGGGGGAGCTCCTGGTGCGGGTGGAGGCCTGTGGCATCTGCGGTAGCGATGTCATGGAGTGGTACCGCCGGGACCGGGTGCCCCTGGTGCTGGGCCACGAGATCGCTGGCGTGGTGGAGGCCGTGGGCGAGGGGGTCGCCGCCTTTCGGCCAGGCGACCGGGTGATAGTAGCCCACCATGTCCCCTGCCTCACCTGCCACTACTGCCTCAGCGGCCACCCCACGGTGTGTGATACCCTGCGCCGCACCAACATTGACCCCGGTGGCTTCGCGGAGTTCATCCGGGTGCCAGCCATCAACGTGGAGCGGGGGGTCTGGCCGCTGTCCCCAGGGGTCAGCTTCGAGGAAGGCACCTTTGTGGAGCCCCTGGCCTGCGTGTTGCGGGGACAGCGTCTGGCCCGCCTCAGGCCGGGCCAGAGCGTGCTGGTGCTGGGCAGCGGCATCACCGGGCTGCTCCACGTCCAACTGGCCCGGGCATTGGGCGCGGGCACTGTGGTGGCTACGGATGTGGTGGACTACCGGCTCCGGTTGGCCCAGCGCCTGGGCGCTGACGCTGGCATTCACGCCGCGGCAGATGTGCCCGGCCTCCTGCGCCAGGTCAACGATGGCCGGCTGGCGGACCTGGTGGTGCTCTGCACCGGGGCGATGCCGGCCATAGGGCAGGCGCTGCGCTCCGTGGAGCGGGGTGGCACGGTGCTCTTTTTCGCCCCTACTTTGCCGGGGGAGACTGTCCCCCTATCGGTCAACGACCTCTTCTGGCGCAGCGAGGTAACCTTGACCAGTTCCTATGCTGCCAGCCCGGCTGACCATGTGACGGCGCTGGAGCTTATTCGCAGCCGCCGGGTCCAGGTGGGTGAGATGGTCACCCACCGTTTGGGCCTGGCCCAGACAGGCCTGGGCATCCACCTGGTGGCCGAGGCTGGGGAGTCGGTCAAAGTAATTATCCAGCCCCGGAGGTAAAGTGTCACTAAGCGCAGGCCCTGAGCCGGGTAGTGTATCAATTTGAGTTTGACGGGGGAGCCGAAACCTGGGTAGTATGTCATGCTGAGCGCAGCGAAGCATCCGTACCCCCACACCAGACCTCCACCGGGGGACGGATTCTTCAGTCGTCCTTCCGGGGAAGGACTCCTTCAGAATGACACACTACGGTGCTACCGCAGTCATTGACAAAAATGTCCCCTGGGGCTACCCTCTGCTATTGGTGAGACAGGTTGTAAATCCAGGCTTTACATGGCTGGCCCGTTGGTATAATATTTTCAGTTAATGTGAAAGATACCGATGAAAGGGGGTGATGGGCTGACCGAGCAGAACAATGCCAGTGGGTTACAACTTAGGAGGTATGAATGAGCGTTGTCCGGACACGGGCATCTGGGTTGATCTCGGGTGTCAAACGGAGGGCAGCTCAAACAGTTCTTACTCAAGCACTTAATCTTCTTTCTCATGCTCCTGATAGTAGCTATCGGCTGCTCGCCCAGGCCCTCTATAAGATAGCCAAGAACGAGCGGCAACATATGGTGGCCGACTGGGTAGCCCACTGGGTGGAGGATGGGCCGGGCCGGCTTTACCTGCACCGGGTGCTGAGGGAGCTTCACCCCAATGTGCGCCGCTACTACGCTGCCCAGATGCTTACCAACGTCTTCTTCCGGGACCCTAACATCCGGGCCAAGTGCATAGAAGAGAATGGCTTTGCTCCGCCCTCCACCATGCTTATCTCGCCCAGTATGCGCTGCAACTACCGCTGCGTGGGCTGCTGGGCGGGGGAGTATACCCAGGAGAGTGACTTGCCCCCGGAGGTCCTGGACCGGGTGCTCCAGGAGGCCAAGGCCATTGGTTTGCGACACTTCGGCATCACCGGCGGTGAGCCTTTCATCTACCGCCCCCTGTGGGACATGTTCGATAAGCACCATGACTGTACCTTCCAGGTCTACACCAACGGCTCCCTCATCACCGATGAAGCTGCCCACCGCCTGGCGGAGCTGGGCAACGTTTCCCCCCAGGTGAGCGTCAATGGGGAGGAGGCGGAGAACGACTCCTGGCGGGGCAAGGGCGCTTACCAGCGGGCGCTGCGTGCCATGGACCGTTTGCGGCAGGCGGGCGCCTTCTTCGCCTATAGCTGCGTGGTGACGCACCAGAATATCGATTCGGTGACCAGCGCGGAGTTCGTGGACACCATGATCGAGCACGGCACCATGTGGTGCTGGTACTTCCTCTACATGCCCGTGGGCCGGGACCCCGACCTCTCGGCCATGCCCACGGCCCAGGACCGGGAAAAGCTGCGCCGGGCCATCATCCACTACCGCAACACCAGGCCCATGCTCTTCGCCGACTTCTGGAACGATGCCCCCCTTATCGGGGGATGCATCGCCGGGGGGCGCATCTACTTCCACATCAACCACAAAGGGGACGTGGAGCCCTGCGTCTTCAACCACTTCTCCGACCGAAATATCAAGGAATGCTCCCTGGTGGAGGCCCTCAAGTCCCCCTTGTTCACCATGCTACGCACCCAGCAGCCCTACGGCAGAAACCTGCTCCGCCCCTGCCCTATCATTGACCACCCCTACCACCTGCGGCAGGCTGTGGCCCTCAGCGGGGCCAGGCCCACCCATGCCGGTGCCGAGAGTGTGATCACCGACCTGGCCCCCGGCCTGGACGGCTACGCCAGAAGCGTGGCCGAGGTCTATGACCCGGTATGGGGTGGTGGGGAGTACGACTGGGTGGAGAAGTGGCTGCCTACCTTCCGCTTCCCCAGGGAGGTGGAGGGGGAGGCCCGGGCCTTCCAGCAGAGTGGGGGAAATGGGAGAAGTGGCTGAGGCCAAACAAGATGATTAAGGTAGGCATACCCCGCGCGCTTCTCTACTACCAGTATCTCCCCATGTGGCGGACCTTCTTCACTGCCCTGGGGGCTGAGGTGGTGGTATCCCCGTCGACCAACCGGGCTATCATGAGCTCCGGGGCAGCCCGCGTCGTGGCCGACACCTGCCTCCCGGTCAAGGTCTTCTGCGGCCATGTCCTGGAGCTGGCGGATAAGTGCGACTACGTTTTCATCCCGGCTATCGCCAGCCTGCACCGGCGCACCCACAACTGCTCCAAGTTCCTGGGGCTCCCCGACATAGCGCGAGCCGTTGTCCCCGAGGCCAGGCTCCTGGAGGTGGACATAAACCTCCCCCAGGGGAAGCGGGACCTTTACCAGTCCATATACTCCCTGGGGCGGCGCTTCACCTGGAATATGCTGAAGGTAAAGGGGGCGGCGGAGGCGGCCTGGCAGGCCCACCTGGACTACCAGCGCATGATGGCGGACGAGGGGTTAACGCCTCCCCAGGTGCTGGAAGGGGAGGTCACTCCGGCCCAAAAGGGAGAGGGCTGGGCTACCATCGCCGTCATCGGGCACCCCTACGTTATTTACGACGATTTCATCAACCTGCGGATTCTGGGCCGTATTCGGGAGATGGGAGTCAGGGTGGTCACCCCGGAGATGGTTCCTCAGGCCCAGCTCGCCGCCGGGGTGGTCCGGCTCTTGGGGCACTCCTACTGGACCTACGAGGACGAGGTCACCGGGGCTGGGGGCTATTACCTGGAGACCGGAGTGGATGGCATCATCAGCGTGACCCCCTTCGGGTGCGGTCCGGACTCCCTGATGCAGGACGTAGTGCGCCGCCACGCCCGGGACCCCTACCACAAGCCTTTCATGTCCCTGGTCATCGATGAACACACCGCGGAGGCGGGGCTGATCACCCGTCTGGAGGCCTTCCTGGACATGATCCAGCGCCGCCGGCAATTCGGGGCCAGGGTATGAAGGTAGGCTTCCCCCACATGGGGGACGTGTGGCTTCCCCTGGTAACTATTCTCCGCGGGGTCGGTGTAGACTCGGTTATCCCGCCCCCGTACTCCAAGAAGACCCTGTCCCTGGGCGTCCGCTACTCCCCGGAAGGGGTGTGTATCCCCTTCAAGCTTACCCTGGGGAGCATGATGGAGTCCCTGGAACTGGGGGCAGATGCCATCGTGATGGCCGCGGGGCCCGGGCTCTGTCGGTTCGGCTACTACGCCAAGCTCCAGGAACGTATCCTCCAGGAGCAGGGCTACCGGTTCGATATGCTGACCACGGAGCTCTTCGAGGGCAAGTTTATCGGCGTCTCCCGCTTCCTCAAACGGCTATCGGGTGGCGCTCCTCTAACAAAGGTGGCGGGAGCTGTTACCCTGGGCCTGAGCAAAATAGGCGCCCTGGATGACATCGAGCGGGTGGTCCATAAGATTCGACCAGTGGAGGCAGTCCAGGGCACCGCCACCAAGATCTTTGAGGAGGCCAAACAGGCCCTGGATCAGGCCCCAAATAAGAAGGCGGTAGAGCTGGCCAAAGGGGATCTCATCCGCCGCCTCAACGCCGTGGAACGCAACCCCAAGGCCGACCCCTTGCAGGTAGGCGTTATCGGTGAGTTCTACGTGCTGCTGGAGCCCTTCAGCAACATGGACGTGGAGATCGAGCTGGGCAAGATGGGGGTGGAAGTGCACCGCGCTACCTTTGTCTCGGAATGGACCAAGTTCAGCCTCTTCCTCTCCATGCTGGGTATGAGCGAGAAGGCCAAGCTCCACAAGGCAGCTATGCCCTACCTGAAGCGGGATGTGGGGGGCGACGGCTGGGAGACCGTGGGTGAGGTGGCCATGCACGCCGGCCACTACGATGGCCTAGTACACCTGGCCCCCTTTACCTGCATGCCTGAGATCGTGGCCAAGAATATTATCCCCTCTATGAAGGAGCGGATACCCCTGCTTACCATCATCTGTGATGAGCAGATGGGTCGAGCGGGGATGCTTACCCGCCTGGAGGCCTTTGTGGACCTGCTGCGCAGGAGGCGGGAAGCCCAACTTAAATCTGGAGGACTCGCTCATGTGGCCGCACGGTGAAGGCATAGCTGGTGGCCCGTGGTCCGACAGGCTCTCCGAACGGGAACCAGTTCCGTTCCCCCTGAGCCCTTCGCGGGGCTATAAATAGTCTTGGAGGAAAAGATTGGACGTCTACCTCGGCATTGATGTCGGCTCGGTAACCACCAAGTTCGCCGTCCTGGATGAGCAGGCCAACCTGCTCTTCAGCCTGTATACCCGCACCCGGGGACAGCCCATCGTCATGGTCCAACGGGGGCTGAAGCAGGTGGTGGACCATCTGCCCCCGGAGGCCAGGGTTGCCGGGGTGGGCACCACGGGCAGCGCCCGCTACCTGGCGGGCGTCATCGCCGGTGCCGACGTGGTCAAGAACGAGATCACCGCCCATGCGGTGGCCGCGCTGCACTATGTGCCCGATATCCAGACCATCATGGAGATCGGGGGCCAGGACAGCAAGATAATCATCATTCGGGATGGGGTGGTAGTGGACTTTGGCATGAATACCGTCTGCGCCGCGGGCACGGGGAGCTTCCTGGACCAGCAGGCCTCCCGCCTGGACATGGCCATCGAGGACTTCGGCCCCCGGTCCCTGCACAGCGAGAATCCGGTGCGCATTGCCGGGCGTTGCACCGTCTTTGCCGAGTCGGACATGATCCACAAGCAGCAGATGGGACACCGGGTGGAGGACATCCTCTACGGGCTGTGCGAGGCCCTGGTGCGCAACTACCTGAATAACATTGCCCTGGGCAAGGAGATCCTGCCGCCGGTCATCTTCCAGGGGGGTGTGGCCTTCAACAAAGGCATTGTCAAGGCTTTCGAGGAGACTTTGAAGACCACGGTCATAGTGCCCCCCCATCATGAGGTGATGGGGGCTATCGGAGCGGCCCTCCTGGCCCAGGAGGACGCCCGGCGCCGGACTGCCTCCAGCCAGTTCAAGGGCTTCGGGGTGACGGAGGTGGACTTCCGCACCTCCTCCTTCGAGTGTAAGGCCTGTGCCAACGTGTGCGAGATCGCCCAGGTCTTCGTAGAGGGCAAGGTGGTGGCCCGCTGGGGTGGCCGCTGCGACATGTGGGAGCGCACCTCGGCAGCGGCCAAGTGAGGGGCACCCTCTCGTCCCTGGAGGCAGTGAGAAAAAAAGAGGTCGTGCCCGTCCCCCAGGGACCTGGCGTCGCGGGACACGTGATGCCTTAACCCGATAGCGGACTTTAGCTTTGCCCCACCTTTTGGTAGATTTGACAGGACAAAGGGGCGATGCTATCATGTTCTAACTCTAAGTGCTGGGTGTAATGGGCCTGTAGCGATCATGGACGGCGGTAGTACGCTTGCCTTTTTCCTCCTGTTCCTCTTCCTGGTACTCTCTGGCTTCCTCTCAGGTACGGAGGCCGCCTTCCTCAGCCACCAACGCCTGCGGCTGCAACACCTCCAGCACAAGGGCACCCCAGGGGCGGCCCGGGTGGTCCGACTGCTAGAGAGACCAGACCGTCTTCTTATCGGCCTGCTCACCGGCAATAACATCGTGAACGTGGCTGCTGCCGCGGTAGGCACAGCCCTGGCTACCACCTACATTGGCGGACAGAAGGCTCTCCTTATCGCGACCCTGGGGGTTACCTTTCTCCTGCTGGTATTCGGAGAGATTACCCCCAAGGTGCTGGGGGTGAGGTACTGGGAACGGGTGACGTTCCTCATGGCCGGGCCTGTCGAGGTGGTGCTCTGGGTCCTCAGCCCGGTCACCCGCCTCTTTGGCCGGCTGACCCTGTGGCTAGCGGGGGGGAAGCCCTGGGGCACCTCGCGGGCTATCGTACAGGTAGAGGAGCTGCGCAGCCTCATCTACCTGGGCCGGGAAGGGGGCACCGTGGCCCGGCAGCAGGCCTACATCCTGGAGCGGGCTTTTCAGCTCAGGGAACGCCGGGTCAAGGAGGTGATGACACCCCGCCCAGAGATTATCGCGGTGGAGCAGGGGGCCAAGCTGAGAGAACTGTTGGACCTCTATGGGCGCTATTCCCATAGCTGCTTCCCCATATATCAGGACAACCTGGACCAAGTGGTGGGTGTGCTCTACATTAAAGATGTGGTGCTGGCCCTGGCCCACGGTTCCCTGGACGAGGACACCCCCGTGACCCATCTGGCCCGCCCGGCTTACTTTGTTCCCGAGACCAAAACGCTGAGTTCTCTCCTTACGGAGATGAGGAACAACCGCAGCCGCATGGTTATCGTCATCGACGAATTCGGCGGCGTTTCGGGCCTGGTCACCCTCAAACAACTGGTGGAGGTGCTTGTCGGCAGCTTGGGCGACGAGCTGGTCTCGGAGGACAGGGAGTTTGAGGCTATTGACGAGAGGACTGTGGAGGTGGATGGTAGCCTGCGCATCGAAGAGGCCAATGAGCGGCTGGGGCTGGGCCTGCCCCCGGGGGACTACGAGACTGTGGCCGGCTTCCTCCTGGCCCGCCTGGGGCGCATCCCCGAGGTGGGGGAGCGCTACCGTCACAACGGGTGGCACCTGGTGGTAAGCTCCAGGCTGGGGAACCGCATCGAGAGACTACGGGTAATCAGGATGTGACATGCAGAGGCTATGTATCACCTTCGCCCGGGGCGAGGGGTTGAAGTTCCTGGCGCACCTGGACCTGTTGCGGCTCTGGCACCGTGTCCTGCGCCGGGCAGGGCTCCCCCTCGCCTACTCCCAGGGCTATAGCCCCAGCCCCAGGCTTTCCCTGGCCTGTCCCCTCCCCGTGGGCGTCACCAGCGAAGGGGAGCTTCTGGAGTTCTTGCTGCGCGTCCCTGGCCCTGTGGAAAGGCTGCGTCAGTCCCTGGTGGCCTGTGTGCCCTCGGGGCTGGCCGTCCTCCAACTGCGAGAGCTCCCGCTATCGTTGTCTCCCCTGGCTTCTCTAGTGCGTTGGGCCAGCTACCAGGTGGAAGGGCCTGCTGATAGGGATCGCCAGGAACTAGAGCAGGCGAGGACCCGGCTGCTTTCGGCCCGTTCTATCCCCTGGCAGCACACCAGGGATACTGGCCTCCGCCGCTACGACCTGCGGCCTCTGGTCCTTGACCTGGAGCTGTTGCCCTCCAGCTCAGAGGCATATGCCATGCGGATGCGCCTGCGCTGCGATAGCCAGGGGACAGGACGGCCAGAGCAGGTGGTGGCTGCCCTAGGCCTGTCACCACCCCTCCGCGTGCATCGCCTGGAGGTGGGCCTGGCGGCATGACAGCGGCTATGGCCCTGGACCCGC
>JACPQK010000109.1 GCA_016190535.1 Chloroflexota bacterium
AAGCGGCGTCCCATCATCCTGCCCTTCGTTATGGAGGTGTGAGCTGTCTTTCCCAACGGAGAGGGTGTTCTGCCCCCCTTTCGCTCTTGGCGTCTCCCTGCCGTCCCCTGGGCCAGGTGTACCGGGGGGTGACCGGGGACCTTCAGGGAGAAGATAGGCAGGGCTTACAGTGCCTAAGCCCAAAAGGTCGGCAGGAAGGATAGCGGGCTACTCTCGGCGTCTTTTGCCGCTGGCCCTGATTGCCGTGGGAGGCGGCCTGCTGGCCTATAAGCTGGCCCCCGCCCTGGGGGAGGCGCTTTTGCGCACCCTGGGACTGAGCAGCGTCTTCTGGCCGGTGGTGCTGGGGGTCTCAGCGTGGACGGCCTGGAGGCGGCCCCACCTCTTGAGGCGGCACTGGCGGCGCTGGCTAGGGGTGGTCCTGCTGGGGCTTGCCCTGACGGTCACCCTGTCCTTCTTCGCCCCGCGGACGGGAATCCTGGCGGAGGCCACTCTGGGGGGCCACCTGGGACGTGCCCTGGGTCAGAACCTGCCCCTGGTGGGGGCAGCCCTGGGCAAGGCCATATTCGGCATCCAGGTGGAGCTCCCGGGCTGGCGCCTGGCCCTGAGCATTATGGCCCTGGGGCTGGCCGGCTTCCTGCTGATAGCTCCTCGGGCTACGGTGGCCTTCTTGGACCGTCTCGCCTGGGGAGCCGGGAGGGCCGGCTATAAACTGGGGAGAGGCCTCCTCCGGTGGCTCGCCTCCCTGATAGCCCAAGGAATACGCCGTCTCCGTGCCCGGAGGCGCTCGCAGAGCACAGAGGCCGCCGGGGAGATGTTGCCCTCACCAGCCGCCGCTTCTCCGCCCGCCCCAGCGGAGCGCCTCGCTCCTCTTTCGGCGGCGCATTCCCGAGGCTCTCCCGCGTCCACCCCGTCAGCCGTTGAAGCCGCGGTTAAAACGATACCCCTGGGGAGCACCTGGAAACTGCCTCCCCTTTCCCTGCTGGAGGGGGGCGTGGAACCAGCGCCCAACGGTGCCGAGACCCAGCGCCGGGCGCATATTGTTGAGGAAGCGCTGGCCAGCTATGGCATAGAAGCCCGCGTGGTGGAGGTCAGCGTCGGGCCCACGGTGACCCGCTTCGGCGTGGAGCCGGGATGGGTGCGGCGCCACAAAGACGTGCCCGAGAGAGACGCTATGGGGCGCATCCGCCGCGACGAGCAGGGCCATCCCCTCCTCCGGTCCCGGGAGGTGTCCCGGACCAGAGTTAAGGTGGAGGCCATCGCCAACCTCCACAAGGATCTGGCCCTGGCGCTGGCCTCACCCTCCGTGCGCATCGAGGCACCAGTGCCCGGCAAAGGGTATGTGGGCCTGGAGGTGCCCAACTCCACCTTCACCCCGGTTACCATGCGCAACGTGCTGGAGTCCCCGGCCTTCTCCAAGCTTCAGGCCCGGAGCAAGCTGGCCCTGGCCCTGGGGAAAGGGGTGGGTGGGGAGCCTGTAGTTTTCGATCTGGCTACCCTGCCCCACCTTCTGCTGGCCGGGGCCACCGGCAGCGGCAAGAGCGTTTGCCTCAAGAGCATCCTCACCTGTGTGGCCATGAACGCCACGCCGGACGAAGTCCGTCTCATCCTGGTGGACCCCAAGCGAGTGGAGCTATCGGCCTTCGGGAAACTGCCCCACCTCCTTTCCCCACCCGTGATTGAGGTGGAGAAGGCCAGCGAGGTGCTGAAAGAGCTGATCGCCGAGATGGAGTCCCGCTACCGCAAGTTCGCTGCTCTGAAGGTGAACAACCTGCTGAACTACAACAAGGTGGCCCCCGAGCGGCACTTGCCCTATGTTGCCCTGGTAGTGGACGAGCTGGCGGACCTGATGATGGTAGCGCCCGTGGATATTGAGCAGGGCCTTTGCCGCTTGGCCCAGCTTGGCCGGGCGGCGGGCATCCACCTGGTGGTGGCCACCCAGCGTCCCTCCGTGGATGTGGTGACCGGGCTAATAAAAGCCAACTTCCCCGCCCGGGTCGGCTTTGCTGTAGCTTCTCAGGTGGACTCTCGGGTCATCCTTGACTCGATAGGAGCGGAGAAGCTGCTGGGGAGGGGGGACATGCTCTTCCAACCTACGGACTCACCGCAGCCCAAGCGGGTCCAGGGGGTCTACGTCTCCGACGGGGAGATCGAGCGGGTGGTGGAGCACTGGGCACGGCAAGCCCCGGTGGTGTCTAGGCGGATCGATCCCTGGCCGGCCCCACCACCTTCCCCAACCCCAACGGCACCCAGGGCAGGGGAGGATGACCCCCTGCTCAACTCCGCCCGGGAGCTAGTGGGCCAGTTTGGGCGTGCCTCCCCTTCCCTGCTTCAGCGCCGGCTCCACATAGGCCTCAGCAAGGCGAAGGAGATCCTGGAAGCCCTGGAGGCCCAGGGCGTAGTGGGGCCAGCGGATGCCGGGGAGTCACGCCAGGTGCGGACAGGCGGCAGCCCCCAGGGGCCGCCGCAGGAAGGGGTGGGCGGGCCTCACCAGTCCCCCAGCCCCTGATCCCTGGAAGCAGCAGGCGAATGCCACCGCGTTCCGTAGAATCGCCCTGCGAAAAGCGCCCTGTTGTCCTTGCTCCAAAGAGCAACGTATGGCAAAATGCAGGCATAAGCCATAAGGAGGAGACATGACGGAGAAGAGTATGGTGCCCTTGGTGGAGGGCCTGTTTACCTGGCCTTCCGATGAGCCACGGCTCATAGCTAGCAAATGTCGTCGGTGCGGCACGGTAGCTTTCCCCAAGGCCGCTTTCTGCCCCAACCCCGACTGCCCCAAGGACTCCAACAACGTGGAGGAGGCTCTGCTCAGCCGCCGGGGAAAGGTGTGGACATGGACAGTGCAGCGCTATCCCCCACCCCCGCCCTTCAAGTATGAACCCTTCGCCCAGTATGCCATCGGCATGGTGGACCTGCCGGAAGGGCTTCGGGTGCTGGGCATCATCACTTCCCACGATGTGGATATAGGCTCAGAGGTGGAGATAACTGTAGGTAAGCTCTGGGAAGACGATGATAAGCAGTACGTCACCTGGATGTGGCAGCCAGTGAAAGCAGGGAGGCACGCATGAAGCCGCGGGAAGTTGCCATCGTAGGTGTGGGGCTGCACCCCTGGGGTGCTTTCCCTCAGAAGTCCATCCCCGATATGGCAGTAGTAGCTATAAGCCAGGCCCTGGAGAACGCCCATATGAGCTGGCGGGAGGTGGAGACGGTGGCCTCCGGGGCCTATATGTGGATTTCCGGCACCGGCGGGATCCCGGCCTTGCTCAGTGGCACCTCCATTGTCAACCTCATGGGGGAAACAGGGATACCCATTGTTAGCGTGGTGAATGCCTGCGCCACCGGGCAGTCCGTCCTGCGAGAGGCCTACCTGGCCGTGGCCAGCGGCGAGCACGATGTAGCCCTGGCCGTGGCCTCGGACAAGTCCGCGGGCGGCTTCTTCCGGCCCCAGTCCCAGGACGGCAAGTTCGACGTGGACTACATGCGCTACGTCATGACCGGAGAGACTAACCCCGCCTACTGGGCCATGGAGTGCAAACGAAGGATGCACGATGTGGGCACTACTGAGGAGGACCTGGCCCTGGTCAAGGTGGTCACCAGCAAGGCGGGCGTCCACAACCCTAACGCCAGATACCGTAAGGCCTTCACCATGGAGGAGGTGCTCAACTCCCCTATGGTCTGCGACCCACTGCGTCTCTACGAGATCTGTGCCACCAGCGACGGCGCTGCCGCCATGCTGCTGGTCCCCCTGGACCAAGCCCACAAGTACACCAAGAAGCCGGTGCTCCTAGAGGCAATCACGGTGGGTACGACCTCCTACGGTGAGCCCACCATCCGCCTCACCCACCTCAGCACCTTCCCCCGGCCCGGCGTGCCCCATCTCAGTGAGAGCCGGAGGTCTATTGCTAACATCTACAAGAGGGCCAACAGGAAGCCCGAGGACATAGATATCATCGAGTTGCCCGACAACTCCTCCTGGCACTACTTTGCCTACCTGGACGGCATCCTCCAGTTGGAGGCGGGCGGGGCGGAGCGGCTGCTCCGCAACGGCGATACCGATCCTCTTACCGGCAAGATCCCGGTCTGCGCCGGCGGCGGGTTGGGGGCCTCCGGGGAGGCGGTGGTAGCCCAGGGGCTGGCCCAGGTGTATGAACTGGTGATCCAGCTCAGGGGGGAAGGCGGTGCCCGGCAGGTGAAGAAGGACGCCCGGGTGGGGCTGGCCCAGACCTACGGCTACGCCGGCAACAATGCCGCCTGCATCGTGAGCCGCGCCTGGTAAGCTAGGTAGAGAAGGGACAAACCGACAAGGGCCACGAGACATGTCTCGTGGCCCTTACGCTTTAGCTAG
>JACPQK010000113.1 GCA_016190535.1 Chloroflexota bacterium
GGCGACCGAAGAATCTAGATTCTTCGCTTCGCTCAGAATGACAAGTAGTGCCGGGGAATAAGGGTGGCACCACGGTCGAGACCCGTCCCTTTTGGGGCGGGTCTTTTGTTTAGGGCAACAGGGGAGGGGATACAATGGCAAACGTAAGGATCGTATTCCAGCGCTGTCACCAGGATTCACAGGATTATGGCAGCGACGACGAGCATATGGTTTCTCGGGTCTTCTTTTTGATCGAAGTGAATGGTAAGCAAGGGCAAGACAGCCCATACCATGCCGACATCAAGCAAGTTGTGGGTGGCCAGTTTGAGCACGACTCAATCGAGGTAAGTTTACCTTATGGCGCTTCGGGCGAGTCTTATCGCGGACCGATGAACTACGAAGCCTACCGAGCCGCAGTAGAGGGGTACTACCGGGGTCTAGTAGGCTCAGGTGGAACTGTCATCCGCATCCAAGGGGGATCGAACATACGAATGCGCAATAACATGTTCAGCAAGCCAATGGTAGTTTCGTTTGATGCGGCTGACACCGCGCCTCAGTGGTAGCCAGTTAAGGATCCATTATATTCGGCCGAAGTCACGAAACCTTTCCAGTTTCTATTTCCAAGGTAGTGCGGCAGCACCGCAGAAAAGGAGAAGACCATGCAGACCAAGTTCCTCCTCGATGAAGGGAAAATCCCTACCCACTGGTACAATATCCTGGCCGACCTTCCCTTCCCACTCCCTCCGGTAATCCACCCTGGCACAGGCCAGCCCATAGGGCCCCAGGACCTGGCGCCCCTCTTCCCCATGGCCCTTATCATGCAGGAGGTGAGCGCCGAGCGATACATCGAAATCCCTGAGCCGGTGCGAGAGATCTATCGCCTGTGGCGGCCCACACCTCTTTACCGGGCCACCCGCCTGGAGAAGGCGCTGGACACCCCGGCCCGCATCTTCTACAAGTATGAGGGCGTCAGCCCCGCCGGCAGCCACAAGCCCAATACAGCCGTGGCCCAGGCCTACTATAACAAGCAGGAAGGGGTCAAGCGCCTCACCACCGAGACCGGCGCCGGACAGTGGGGCAGCGCCCTGGCCCTGGCCTGCAACTTCTTCGGCCTGGAGTGCAAGGTCTACATGGTCAAGGCCAGCTATGGCCAGAAGCCCTACCGCCGGGTGATGATGGAGACCTGGGGAGCTAAAGTGGTGCCTTCCCCCAGCCGGGACACCAACGCTGGACGCCACATCCTGGAGCACGACCCGGAGTCCCCGGGCAGCCTGGGCATTGCTATCAGCGAGGCGGTGGAGGATGCCGCCAGCCGGGAGGACACCAAGTACTCCCTGGGTAGCGTGCTCAACCACGTCCTGCTCCACCAGACGGTGGTAGGCCTGGAGGCCAAGGCTCAGATGGAGATGGCGGGCCACTACCCGGACGTCGTCATTGGCTGCGTGGGCGGCGGCTCCAACTATGCTGGCCTGGCCCTCCCCTTTATGCGGGACAAGATCGTAGATAAGAAGAAGGCACGGTTCATCGCCGTGGAGCCTGAGGCCTGCCCCAGCATCACCCGGGGCATCTATACCTTCGACTTCGGGGATACTGCCGAGACTACTCCCCTGATCAAGATGCACACCCTGGGCCATACCTTCATTCCGGCCCAGATCCATGCCGGCGGCCTGCGCTACCATGGCATGTCACCCATCATCAGCGCCCTCTGCTACAATGGCCTGATGGAGGCCCGCGCCTACCACCAGATTGCCTGCTTCCAGGCAGCGCTGAATTTCGCGCGGACCGAGGGCATTATCCCCGCACCCGAGCCTGCCCATGCCATCAAAGCGGTGATCGACGAGGCCCTGGCCTGCCGTGAGTCGGGCCAGGCCAAAACTATCCTGTTCAACCTCAGCGGCCACGGCCACTTCGACATGTCGGCCTACGACTCCTACCTGGCGGGCAAGTTGGAGGACTACGCCTACCCCGAGGCCAAGGTGAAGGAGGCCCTGGCCCGCGTGCCCAGGGTGGGTGCATAGCACTGACCTGAGACGGTTTGACCGGGTGAACCAATGTGTCATTCTGAGTCCCGACGTAGACGGGACGAAGAATCCGTAGCCGTTGCGCCCGTAGTACACTGGGGGGCGGATTCTTCGGTCGCAATGCTCCCTCAGAATGACATGACGAGAATGAATAGAGGACGTAGCGTGTCAATAGGTGAAAGATAGATGAAGAAAGGGCGCATCCTTACTGGCATTCGGCCCACAGGCCCCCTCCACCTGGGGCACTACGTGGGCGCTCTGGAGAACTGGGTTAAGCTCCAGGACGACTACGACTGCTTCTTCCTCATCGCCGACTACCAGGCCCTGGGGGACCATCTAGAGGAGGTCCCGCGTATCCGCCAGTCCGTCCTGGAGGTGACCATGGACTGGCTTGCCGTGGGCCTGGACCCCCAGCGTAGCACCTTTGTCATCCAGAGCTACGTGCCGGAGCACGCCGAGCTGGCCCTGCTCCTCTCAATGCTGGTGCCCATGCCCCGGCTCCAGCGCAACCCCACCCTCAAGGCGGAGCGGGAGCAGATGGAGGCCAAAAGCCTCAGCGTGGGCTTCTTCACCTACCCGATAAGCCAGGCTGCTGACATCCTGCTCCCCAAGGCCAACCTGGTGCCCGTGGGAGAGGACCAGCTACCGCACATCGAGCTTACCGCGGAGATCGCCCGCAAGTTCAACCGCACCTATGGCCATGTATTCCCTATCCCCAAGGGCCTGGTAGGACGGGTGCCCCGCCTGGTAGGCATAGACGGCCAGGCCAAGATGAGCAAGAGCCTGGGCAACTGTATCTACCTGGGCGATGACGAGTTCGCTGTTACTGCCAAGGTAATGCGCATGTACACCGACCCCACCCGCATCCACCCCACCGACCCCGGCCACGTGGAGGGCAACCCCATCTTCCTCTACCACGATGCCTTCAACCCCAATACCGAGGAGGTGGAGGAGTTGAAGGCCCGCTACGTCCAGGGCCGGGTGGGGGATGTGGAGGTGAAGAAGCGATTGGCCCGCGCCCTCAACGCCTTCCTGGAGCCCATCCGCGAGCGCCGGGCCTACTATCAGGGCCACCCGGAGCTGGTGAAAGAGGCCCTGCTCTTGGGGACCGCCCGCGCCAAGAGAGTGGCCGAGGAGACCATGCGCCAGGTGCGCGACGCCATGGGCATCAGCGCCTATACGGGGTAGAGGACACGCATGCTCTCCTGTAAGGACACATTTTCCTCAGGCGCACAAGAAAGGCATGTCATTCTGAGGGAGCCCTTCGCTGCGCTCGAGGGTGAACTCCGCGACAAGAATCTACGTCCCACAAGTTCAGGCGCAGACGCTGTCCTGAGCCTGGCGAAGGATTCTTCGCTTCGCTCAGAATGACATTTCCTAGTTCGTCTGATAATTCGTTGTCGTCTTACGGCGATGTCTCAACAGCGGCGTAGGGCAGGTTTCCTAACCTGCCCGCTGTCGGGTTGGGAAACCCGACCTACGGAGGTTAATCATGCGAGAATGGGGCAAGGGTCTCCTCCCCCCTTGCGGGGGAGGATTAAGGTGAGGGGTATCACCCCCATCCTGGTCTTCCCCCGTCGAAGGGGGAAGGGATTAGAGAAGTGTACTACCCTAGTCTAGAGCAGGTGCGCCGCCTGGCTGGCCAGGGCAATCTGGTCCCCGTGTACCGGGAGCTGCTGGCCGACCTGGAGACCCCCGTCTCCGCCTTCCTCAAAATCGCCAGCGGGGACTACTCCTTCCTGCTGGAGAGCGTAGAGGGCGGCGAGCGCCTGGCCCGCTACTCCTTCCTGGGTACCGAGCCTTACCAGGTCATCCAGACCGGCCCCCGGACCGCAGCAGGTACGGTAGACCCCCTGGCCTTGGTGGAGGCGGAGCTAGCCCGCTACAAGCTAGTGCCGGTGCCCGGCCTGCCCCGCTTCCATGGCGGTGCCGTGGGCTACCTGTCCTACGAGGCGGCCCGCTACTTCGAGGAGCTGCCCGCCCCCCAGGCCGACCCCCTGGGCCTCCCCGAGGCGGTCTTCCTGCTCACCGATACCCTGCTGGTCTTTGACCACCTCCAGCACAAGATAAAGGTGGTGAGCCACGTGCGCCTGGAGGGAGATATCGAGACAGCCTACGCCCAGGCTGTGAAGCGCATAGACCGTCTGGTGCAGCGCCTCTCCCGGCCGCTGGCGGCTCCAGAGCTTAGCCCCGATAGCAGTAGCTCCTCAGGCGGGGCTATCTCTAACCTCACCCCGGAGGAGTTCCAGGACCGGGTGGCCCGCGCTAAGGAATACATCTATACGGGGGACATCATCCAGGTGGTGCTCTCCCAGCGCCTGGCCCGGCCCACCCAGGCCTCACCCTTCACCATCTACCGGGCGCTGCGCTCCATTAACCCTTCCCCGTACATGTACTACCTCCACTTGGACAAGGCCCATGTCATCGGGGCCTCACCGGAGATGCTGGTGCAGGTGGAGGACGGCGTGGTGACCACCCATCCCATCGCCGGCACGAGGCCCCGCTCTGCGGATCCGGACCAGGACGCTGCCCTGGGCGAGGAGCTGCGCTCCGACGAGAAGGAGCGGGCGGAGCACATCATGCTGGTGGACCTGGGCCGCAACGACATCGGCCGGGTGAGCCTGCCGGGCACGGTGCGCATCCCCGAGCTTATGGCCGTGGAGCGCTACTCCCACGTGATGCACCTGGTATCCCACGTGGAGGGCAAGCTGCGCCCGGAGTACAGCGCCGCCCATGCCCTGCGGGCCTGTTTTCCCGCGGGCACCGTCTCCGGCGCTCCCAAGATCCGGGCCATGGAGATCATCGCCGAGCTGGAGCCGGACCGCCGGGGGCCCTATGCCGGGGCGGTGGGCTACTTTGCCTTCTCCGGCAACATGGACAC
>JACPQK010000019.1 GCA_016190535.1 Chloroflexota bacterium
ATGAAGGCTATCGCCAGGGTCTGCCTCCCCCTCTTCGGCCTGGGCCTCCTGCTCCTCGCCCTACCCGGCCCTGCCCTGGCCCTGGGGCCGGTCAATACCGACCTGGAGTTGCTGTTCCCGCCGGAGCCTGTGGTGGGCCAGGAGCTGGCCCTGGCGGCCCGGGTAAGGGACCCCTCGGGGGCAGGGGTGCCGGGAGTGGAGGTCGTCTTCACCACTACGGCCACCTTCCTCAACGCGGAGAGCGAGCTGGAGTTGGGCCGTGCCGTTACCGACGAGAGGGGCATTACCACCTTCAGCTATTTACCCCGCAGTGAAGGGGAGATAACGGTCTCCGCCCTCTTTGCCGGAAATGACCAGTACAGGAAGAGAGCCGCCAGCGGCCAGATGGTAGTGCTCCCCGGCCTGCCCCAGTACCACCAGGAGATCGGGCTGCGGGTGCCCGGCGTAGGGGTCTGGCTGCTGGTAGCATTGATGGCCGGCATCTGGGGGACCTTCCTCTGGGCCTTGGGACAGGTGAGGGTCATTTTCCGGGAGGGGCAGGAAGTAGCATCTTCCGAATGGGGGCGCCGTCATGTCTAGACCCGTCGTACCCGTATTGGCCTTTACCCTGGTGCTGGCCCTGGCCCTGGGGCTGATTTTGGGCATCATCCTGCGTCCCTGGGTAGGTCTGGCGGCGGGCACCTACCTGAGCGTGGATGCGCCTTCTGGCACAGGCTATAGCCGGTCAGCTCTCTCCTATGTTGGAGACAGCAGGTCTGTCAACTGGGGGCACAGCGCCCAGTTCCTCCATCCAGAGCTGGAGGAGGGCAAAGCCTACTATGTGGCCTACGGCTGTGCCAGTTGCCACGGCCTCGATGGGAAGGGCAGCCGCTGGGCGCCCATGGAGGTGTCCAGCCCGGGGCAGATCGGCATCATGGTACGGGCCGGTCCCGGGGGCATGCCCGCCTACCCCAAGGCATACTTGCCGGACGAGCACCTGGAGGCCATCACCTCCTGGCTGGCCTCCCAGGGGGCGGTGGTAGCGAGGCCCACGCCTACCCCCTTGCCCACCCCGACCCCGGAGCCCACGCCTGCCTCGCCGGAGCCAACGCCGGTTCCCCCGTCGGAGGGCACCCCTGTCGTCCCATCGGAGGAGGCCTCACCCACCCCCATGCCTACCCCCACGCCCTCACCTACGCCCACACCCGCCGCAGTGGCAGGTGACCCGGAGCGGGGCCTGGCCCTCTATACCCAGAACAAGTGCTCCCGCTGCCACGGCAAGGCCGGGGCGGGCACGGACCTGGCACCAGCGCTTGACACGGCGGAGTTCCATGATAAGTTTGCCCAGGATGGCGACCTGGTCCGCTTGCTGCGGGAGGGCATCGGCGACATGCCGGGCTACGACTCCACCAAGCTCCCCGAACAGGGGCTGGCCGATATCATCGCCTACGTGCGCTCCCTGCGCCCCAAGCCATAGGCCCTCGGCCCTCATCCCCCACCCACCGGATGCTAAAATATCCAGGGGGCCCCTGTCTCCCCTAGTCGCATGCCGGTGAGAACAGTCTCCGTCCAGGGAGGGCGAGATGCAACCTACTCTACCGCTTGATGGTGCGATAGCGTAGCCCTGCCCTTTACCCTAATACAGCGATGGGCATTGCCTACCTTCACCCGCCAGATGAAATCCAGCCACTTCTGGCATGTCGGATACCTCACCCCCTTGCTGGCTCCCTTCCTCCTTCGGCACGTTCAGGACAGGCTCTGCAGGAGAAGGGGAAACAGAAAACTTCAGGGGGTGTCCTGTGAGACTATCTCCCCCCCCTCTTACGACTAAGGGGGAGCCAGACGCCGTCCTGGTCCCTCGGTCTTGAGGGCCTCAGCCCGAAGGCTTGCCGAAGGAGGGGGTGTTCATCTGGCGGCTGTTGGAGCAGGCTACGGGCCAATCGCTAGTTTTCGGCTCTAAGCCCCGATTGCCTGGCCTCCCCTGCTGTGGTACTATATGGATTTGCTGGTCAAAAATAGCCTGCCCGCCAAACACTGAACATGGAGGCTCAGCCAATGCACCTGATCATCGATGGATATGGGGCGGACCCCAGCCGACTCCAGGACTTCTCTTTCATCTATCACCTGCTGGATGAGTACCCCTCCCGCATCGGCATGCACAAGATCTCCTACCCCCATGTGATAGAGTATAAACAGGGGACCCCGGAGGACTGGGGCCTCTCCGGATTTGTCTTCATTGCCGAAAGCCATATAAGTATCCATACCTATCCTGCCCGGAGCTATGTGAATATAGATGTCTTCTCCTGCAAGCCCTTCGACCCGGAGCCCGTGGCCCGGGAGCTCCAGAGGGATTTTTGCTTCGAACATGCCCATACTTGGGTTGTCGACCGGGGCCCCTATCCCGCCCATGCCGCCGCACCAGCAGCGGGGCAGGAGGCCCGCACCTAGCGAGCATGGCTCAGGACTATTTAGTACCCCTGGGTAACTTCGCCGGCCTCTCCCCCCTGGAGGCGGACTTCGCCAGCGCCCGGGTGGCCATCGTGCCCGTCCCCTACGATGCTACCGCCACCTTCAGGCAAGGGGCACGGGAAGGCCCCAGCGCCATTATTTCAGCCTCCCCTGAACTGGAGCTGTACGACGTGGAACTGGACTGCGAGCCGACCCAGCTTGGCATTCACACGCTCCCTTTTGTCGAGCCCGTGCTCGGCGACCCTAAAGCCATGGTAGGCCGGGTGGCTAGCGTAGTGGGCGACCTGCTGGGCGCGGGCAAGCTGGTAGGCCTTCTGGGCGGCGAGCACACCATCACCCTGGGGGCAGTGCAGGCATACGCTGGGGCCTATCCTGACCTGAGCGTCCTCTACCTGGACGCCCACGCCGACCTGCGCGACCAGTATATGGGCACTGGCTACAGCCACGCCTCGGTGCTGCGCCGCTTGCTAGAGATATGCCCAGCCACGTTAGTCGGAGTGCGCAGCCTCAGCCTGGAAGAGAAGAATTGCCTGGACTCCCCGGAGCTGAGCGTCGTATGGGGCCACCAACTGTCGGCGGGAATGGGCATGGAGCGGGTGCTCTCCAGCCTCTTATCCCAGGTGTATATCTCCGTGGACCTGGATGTGCTCGATCCCTCCCTGGTGCCGGCCGTGGGCAACCCCTCGCCCGGAGGACTGAGTTGGCGGGAGCTGCTGTCCATCCTTCGCCTGGTGGCCCAGAGACGGCGCATCGTGGGCTTCGATGTCACCGAGCTTTGTCCCGGGGCAGGCCCCCCCGCCTGTGCCTTCACGGCGGCGGCCCTGGTCTATAAGCTTATCGGCTATGCCACCCACCCGGGGCGGATCCCCGCGGAGCGCTGAGACATGCGAGGCTCCCTCCCCCTGGGGAAGCTCTTCGGTATACCCTTCCGGATCAACTATAGCTGGTTCGCGATCTTCGCCCTGCTCACCTTCACCCTGTCCCAGGTGTTACCCCCGAAGGAGCTACAACTGTCCCCCTTGCAGGCCTGGGGCCTGGGCATAGTCACCAGCCTGCTCTTTTTCGCCTCGGTGGTGAGCCACGAGCTGGCCCACAGCCTGGTGGCCCGGGCCAGTGGCATACCCGTGCGCAGCATCACCCTGTTCATCCTGGGGGGTGTCTCCCACCTGGGGCGGGAAGCTACCCGGCCAGTGGTCGAACTGGCGATGGCCTTCATCGGACCCCTCACCAGCCTGGTGTTGGGAGCCGCTCTGCTCTGGGGCCTGGCCCCCGCAACCCGTAGCTCTGCGCCCCTGGTGATGGTAGTGGCCCAGTGGCTGGGGAGCATAAACATACTCCTGGGCCTGTTTAACCTCATACCCGGGTTCCCCCTGGATGGGGGCCGGGTGCTGCGGGCCCTCCTCTGGATGGGTACAGGAGACATGCCTAGGGCCACTACCGTGGCGAGTTGGATCGGCCGGGGGGTAGGCTACCTCTTCATCCTGGGGGGCCTCTACTTCATCTTCCGGGGAGAGGTAATAGGTGGCATGTGGTTCGCCTTTATCGGCTGGTTCCTGGAGAATGCAGCCTCCACCAGCCAGCGCCAGCTCCAGGCCCAACTGGCGCTGCAGGGCCTTACCGCCGGGTCCCTGGTCTCCCGGAACTTCGTGACCGTCCCTTCCCACCTGACCGTGGACGAGCTAGTACGTAACTACCTGCTTCCCATTAACCCCCTGGCCGTGCTGGTCGCCCGGATGGACAACGTGGTGGGGGTATTCACTCATAAGGTCCTTCACCGCGTCCCCAGGACCACTTGGCCCACGGTCCCCCTCGCTCAGGTAATGACCCCCCTCGCTCGGACACCCACAGTACCCCCCTCAGCCCCTGCCAGCGAACTGCTGGGCCTCCTCAGCGAAGGGGAGGCCCTGGTCCTGGTCATGGAAGGGAGACAGGTCCTGGGCATCGTAGACTGGGAGGGCCTCTCCCGCTTCATCCGCATCAGGTCCACCACCTTGAGGTAGCCCTGCCAGCGTCCCTCCTGGTGCTGCCCTGGCGATGGATGTCGCTGTAGGCCCCACCTACTGTCCTGTCCCCGAAGTACGCCGATAATGTCATTGCGAGGCCCGACGGTTCGAGGTCCTCACCACAGGCTCCAGAGGGCCGTGGCAATCTGGTGGCAGCGTCTACCCCTCCTCCAGATTGCTTCGTCGGCTGCCGCCTCCTCGCAATGACAATTCATACGCGTACTTCGGGGACACCACACTAGTACAAGTTGTGGAGTAAAGTGACCTCTATATGCTATAATTCCAGTTGCATCGTAGTAGGTCCGGTTCAAGGGCTATCTAGGGGGTAGCAGATGGGCAAACTGATCTACATGGACCACGCCGCCACCACCCCGGTGCACCCCAAGGTGCTCGAGGCTATGCTGCCCTACTTCTCGGAGAAATACGGTAACCCCTCCAGCGTCTATGCCATTGCCCAGGAGGCCAGGAAGGCGGTGGACGAGGCCCGGGAGCGGGTGGCCCGGGTCCTGGGGTGCCGCCCCAGTGAGGTCATTTTCACCAGCGGTGGCACAGAGGCGGACAATGCCGCCATCCGCGGGGCTGCCCTGGCCCTGCGCCCGGTGGGCAACCATATCATCACCTCCAGCGTGGAGCACCATGCGGTGTTCCACACCTGCCAGGCCTTGGAGAAGCTGGGCTTTGAGGTCACCTACCTGCCCGTGGACAGCTATGGACAGGTAAGCCCAGAGGACGTGGCCCAAGCTATCACCGAGCGGACCACGGTCATCAGCATCATGCTGGCCAACAACGAGGTAGGGACAATCCAGCCTATCGCCGAAGTCGCCGCCATAGTGAAGGGCCACCGCCAGAAAGGGCGCAATATCGTCTTCCATACCGATGCTGTACAGGCCCCCGGGGCCCTGGAGTTGGATGTCAATAAGTGGGGGATGGACGCCATGAGCCTCTCCGCCCACAAGTTCTATGGGCCCAAGGGAGTAGGAGTTCTCTATCTGCGGCGAGGCACACCCTTTACCCCTTACCAGACCGGGGGCGCTCAAGAGCGGAACCGCCGCGCTGGCACTGAGAATGTCCCGGGCCTTGCAGGCCTGGCCACAGCCTTGGAGATAGCCCAGGCGCACCGGGAGTCCACCAGCCAGCACTGCCGCCGCCTGAGGGGCCGCCTCATCGATGGGGTGCTCTCCCGGGTCGAGCGGGTCCGCCTCAACGGCCATCCCACCAGCCGCCTGCCCAACAACGCTAACTTCGTGTTCGACTTTGTGGAAGGGGAGTCCATCCTGCTCAACCTGGACTTTGCGGGGGTGGCCGCCTCCAGCGGCAGTGCCTGCACCTCGGCCTCCCTGGACCCCTCCCATGTGCTCCTGGCCATGGGACTGCCTGCCGAGGTGGCCCACGGCAGCATCCGCTTCAGCCTGGGCCCCAACAACACTGAGGAGGACGTGGACCACGTGCTCTCCATCCTCCCCGGGATCGTCGCCCGGCTGCGGGCCATGTCCCCCCTGACTCAGACCCCCATCAGCTAACCTGGAGGTCCTTCATGTATAGCGACAAGGTAATGGACCACTTCTTCAACCCCAGGAACGTAGGCATGATCCCCGACGCCGACGGGGTAGGCATCGCCGGGAACCCGGTGTGCGGAGACCTCCTCAAGCTCTTTATCAAGGTCAAGGACGACGCCATTGAGGACATTAAGTTCCAGACCCTGGGCTGCGGGGCGGCTATCGCCACCAGTAGCATGGTCACCGAGATGGTAAAGGGGAAGACCCTGGAGGAGGCCAAGACCGTCACCAATCAAGCCGTAGCCCAGGCCCTGGGGGGGCTGCCCCCGGTGAAGATGCACTGCTCCAACCTGGCCGCCGATGCCGTGCAGAAGGCCATCGAGGACTACGAGGGCAAGCGGGGCATCAAGAAAAGCCGGGAGTCCTTGTTTGAGGGCCAAGGCACGGAGGCCGGTGTTCGGGGCGGGCGAGAGTCCGAGGCCTACTCTGAGCACCACCACGAAATTCCCGAGGAAGAGGACTAACCCGCACCCCTGCCCTCTCCCAGTGGGAGAGGGTTAGGGTGACGGAGATCAAGCCTGGGGTATGGCGGTATACCAAGGGGAGGGACTCTGCGCCCTCCCCCTTCGTTTCTCTTTGCAGGTGGCAGGCCCCGGCCCAAGAACTATTACCCCTGGCTGATGGTCATAAACAAATTATGTTGACATTTTGCGCCCCCCTCCTTCGGCGAACTCAGGACGGGGTCTGGCTTCCCCTCCCTCCGATGAACTCAGGGCATCACTTGGGCGTAAGAGAGGGACTGGGCTCAGCCCAGACCCACGAGAGGCTGCGCCGCAAGGGGTATGTTGCTAAGGCATGAAGGAATCCGTGGGTGCGGGCCAGCCCGCCAGGGGACACCCCCTGAGACCCCTGGCAGGGGGCGGAGCCCCCTGCACCCCGGGGAAGGTGCAGGAAACCTGCGGTTTCCTGTGGGGGTTTGGGGGTATCTCCCAGAATTCCCTCCCTCCCCTCTCCTGCTGGAGAGCGCCCATTTTTCTAAAGAACTATGGAGACACCACACTAGTGTCCCATCTCGGAAATACATTGAATAAATCAGGGCTCGTGCGGGTGCAGGCCGACAGGTCGGCCTGCCGGGGGTCTGGGGGTGTCCCCCAGATTTCCTCTCTTTCCCCCTCTCCTGCAGAGCCTGTCCTGAGCGGAGGCGAAGGAAGAGGGGGGAAAGGGGGTGAGGTATCAGCCGCCACCAAGGGCGTGAACCGAGTAGATAGGCGTCAGAATTACTCAAAGAATTAACGAGACACCACACTAGATAGCAGAACATTGTGGCCGAGATCGTACGCTAAAAGCTTCTTAACGCACTAGAGGCTAATAGCGATAGCTTAGATAGCGGAGCAATATGCCGAAATAGGGCGACACAAATGATTTATCGTTCACTCTCTTGACAAAACATCCTGCTGGCCATAGACTTGGGCATACTCTCAATCTGACTTTAGGGAGGTACAAGAGATGTCCAGCAGGCACAGATTCGGGGCAATGGTGGGTATCCTGGTCCTGTTGCTGGCTGCCTGCGGGCCGGCGGCCACACCCACGGCTGCCCCGCAGCCCACGGCTACGCAGCCGCCCGCTACACCGGCACCAGGCATAGCGACAGCTACGCCCACACGGGCGGCGCCCACCACAACGCCTACCCAGGCACCCTCCGCTACGGCCCCCAAGATTGGGGGCACGCTGAAGATGCAGGACAGTGACGGCCTCACCTGGGACCCCCATGCCCAGCTAGCCGCCGGCCTAACAGATACCTACCATATCTTCGATCCCCTGGTGCGGCTAGACTTTGACCTGCGCCCTATCCCCTCCCTGGCCGAGTCCTGGGACGCCCCCGATGCCACCACCCTGGTCTTCAAGCTCCGCAAGGGGGTAACGTTCCACGACGGTAGCCCCTTCAATGCCCAGGTGGCCAAGTGGAACTTCGATCGCATGCTGGACCCCGGCACCATAGCGCCAGTCCCCAAGCAGTCCCTGCTCGCCCTGGATAAGGCCGAGGTGGTAGACGACTATACGCTAAGGCTGACGCTGAAGAGGCCGGACTCCGCCCTCCTGTTCAACCTGGGCACCTCCCACTTCTCCATGATGACCCCCCCGGCCGTGGGGAAGTGGGGCAGGGACGTAGGCCTTCATCCTGTAGGCACCGGCCCCTTTGTCCTGGAGGCTTTGTTTCCCGGGCGCGGCATGAAGCTTACCAGAAATGCCAGCTACTGGGACTCACCCCGGCCCTATGTGGGCGTGATCGACATGGTGATTACCAGCGACCCTTCCGTGATCATGGCCTCCCTGCTCACCGGCGCTCTGGACCTGTCCGGTGTTACCCTGCCCGAGCACCTGGACAGGCTGGAGAAAGACCCGGGGATGACCATCCACTCCGCACCAGGCATAGTAACCTGGGGCCTCTATTTCAACCACTTGAAAGCGCCCATGAACAACCTGGACTTCCGGAAGGCCCTGAACTTGGCGGCGGACCGGGAGGGGATGCTCAAGGCACTCCTCAGGGGGCGCGGTGATGTGGCCAATAGCCTTGTTTCCACAGCCTTCGCGGAGCATAACAATGGTCTTCCCGGAATAACGCGAAACGTGGCCGAGGCCAAAACACTGGTAGCCAGGTCTGGCTACGATGGGCGGACCCTGGACTTCGGGTGCTGGCCCGGCATCGCCACGGCTCCCAAGGTGTGCGAGGCCATGCAGGCCCAGTTCAAGGAGATCGGCGTCAACAGCCAGATCACCATGCACGCCGGCGCTGCCTACGGTCCAGCCCTGGGCGAGCTCAAGTACGATATTGCAGTAATGTACTCGCCCCACATCCCCATCGACACCAGGATCAATATCTTCTACCACCGGCAGGGCAGGCTCAACTCCGGGCGCTTCGGAGATACGCCTCTGGCCCGCCAACTGGAGAAGATTATGGAAGACATCAGCATCACCTATGACTTCAATACCAGGAAGCGCCTCTTCGATGAACTCCAGCAGGTGGCCTATGACAACATGGTGGACCTCTACATCATGTACCAGCCCGAAGTCCTGGTATCCCGGGCCAGGGTGCAGGACTTCAAGGTACATCCCGGCACCCTGGAGTGGCTAAGCGGGGTGTGGCTGAAGGACTAGTGCTTAGTTGCATAGTTGCCTGTACTATTTCCTCTACCCTTGCGGGAGAGGATTAAGGTGAGGGGTAGCTTCAATTTCACCCTCACCTAGCCTCTCCCGTCAAGGGAGAGGGACTCTTTTGCAGTAACGGGAATTTTGAAACTAAGTACTAGCCGGGGAGAAGCCTCAACACCCAGCGATTGTGTCAAGAGGGCGAGGGAGCCGTCACCTCTCAGGGACAGCTCCCTCGCTCATCCCCGGGCATAAAAAGGCCTCCCTTCCGGGAGGCCGAGCTTGGGGGACTCCTGGAGCCCCTCAGTCCTTTTTGTGTTCGGCGAGGAGCCTCCGGAAATCACCGTCGAAGGTGTCCAGGAAGCTATGTATATCTAACACGTCATCGGCCGTTACCGGCTCCCCCAATTCAGGCGCTGCTTCCAATGGCTCCGCCTGACGGCCTTCCTGAACCATGGCAGCTATCAGGCTCTGGGTGTGGCATCCGGCACAAATAACGCTGAGGAACCACAGGTCCTCCTGTTGCCCCAGCACCTGGACGTCCCGGGGCTTGAGGTTCTCTCCACAGTTGTTGCACTTGATGTGGGATACCAGCCAGCGGAACTGCCTGAGGTTCATCCCTTTCCCCCACCCAGGTCCTCCAGGTCCAGCTTCTCGATAACATCCCGGAAGGCGGACAGGCGCTTCAGCTCCTCCTCGCCCACCTCACCGCTACCCTCGGCTTCGGAGGAGGTCACCGGCTTGCCGGTCTCCGGGTCGAGGAGAATGCCCGCCCGTTCCAGCACCGTCTCGTCAGCGTAGATGGGCACCTTCGTGCGCACGGCCAGGGCCAGGGCGTCGCTGGGGCGTGAGTCAATGTCCACGTCCCGGTGGTCTAGCGTCAGACGGATGCGGGCATAGAAGGTGTCGTTCTTGAGGTCGCATACCGTGATGGAGGTGATAGTTGCCCCCAGGGAGGTGATCACGTTGTGGAGGAGGTCATGGGTCATGGGGCGGGGCACGGCTACATCGTGCAGCTTTATGGCAATGGCGTCGGCCTCGGCGGGTCCGATCCAGATGGGGAGATAGCGGTTGGCCACCTTCTCCTTGAGGATCACCACCCGGTGATAGTTTGTCAAGCTTACCCGCACACTGTCGATTACCATCTCAATTGGGGACATCGGCAAACCTCCTCCCAGTTAGCCACAACCGTCATTAGCCGCTTGCAAATCTATTCTAAGCCCAGGGTTGAAGGGCTGTCAATCTTGGTGTCCCTGGGGCAGTGTGTCATTCTGAAGGAGCCCCGACCGTGTCGGGACGACTGAAGAATCCGTCCTCCGGTGGGGGGCCGGTGTGGGGGTTACGGATGCTTCACTTCGCTCAGCATGACATACTACCTGGGTTTCGGTCCCCTCGTCAAACTCAAATTGATACACTACCGTCCCTGGGGGCGCTGGGGGTGACCCAGCCCCGGAGGCGCTTCTCCAGAGTAGAGCGGGGCAGCAGCACCCGCCGCCCGCAGCGGCGACAGCGCAGGCCGATATCCCCCCCCACCCGCACTACCTCCCACTCATCGCTACCGCAAGGGTGGGGCTTGCGCAGGCGCAGCACGTCGCCGGAACGTACCTCTATCACAGGAGGGCCTCCCGGTTCGCCTCTATCTCTCGACGGAGTGATAGGGCCGCCTTACGAGCAGCCAGGGCGAAGTCCAGGCCGCGGCTGGCGTAGATCACCTGGCGAGAGACGGCGATGATGGCCCCTTCCCCCCGGGCATCAGCGCCCTCTCGAACGGCGGCCGCCAGGTCTCCCCCCTGCGGGCCAACGCCAGGGATGAGGAAGGGCATCCCCGGGCACAGCCGCCGCAGTCGCTCTACATCCTGGGGATACGTGGCGGCCACCACCAGCCCGATATTCCCCCGGGTATTCCATTCCTGGGCCCGCTGGGCCACCACCTCGAAGAGGGGCAGGTGCTCCCCTTGGGAGGAGGTACACTCCAGGGACTGGAAATCCCTGGAGCCCGGGTTGGAGGTGCGGCAGAGGAGGAAGACCCCCTTTTCCTCGTATTCCAGGAAAGGTTCCACGGAGTCCTGGCCCAGGTAAGGGTTGACGGTGGCGGCATCGAAGCCAAAGGTCTGGAACAGGGCCCGGGCGTACACAGTGGCCGAATGGCCCACATCCCCCCTCTTGGCATCACCAATGACGGGGATGTCCCTGGGGATGTAGGCTACCAGCCGTGAGAGGGCCGTTAGCCCTTCCAGGCCCAGGGCCTCGAAGAAGGCCAGGTTTGGCTTGTAGGCGCATACCAGGTCCGCCGTGCCCTCCACGATGGAGCGGCAAAAGTCGTATACGGGCACGGGGGGCATCAAGGAGGGGTCCGGGTCCAGGCCCACGCAGAGCAGGCTCCGGTTTCGCCGGGAGGCGGCCAGTAGCTTGTCCATGAAGTTCATGGTTCGGGCTGCGATGATAGCAGGCCCCGATACCGGGGTCAAGGGCTTGTTCTCCCCGATCCGGGGATTTGTTCGGTAAGACCTGCCCTCTCGAAGGACGGGGGTGCTCCCCCTCCCCCAAGTACCCTCTGGGAGAGGGGGTATCCCTGTTACTCGTCCCGGAACACGGGGGCCCGTTTCTCCAAGAAGGCGGCGTGGCCCTCCCGGGCCTCTCTACTGGAGAAGCACAGGCCCTGGGCCCAGGCCTCAAAGGCCAGGTGCTGCCGGTAGTCGTTGTCCAAGCCCTGGTAAACAGCGCGCCGGGTGAGCTTGAGGGCCAGGGCAGGCCCCCTGGTCAGCTCTGTAGCCAGCGCCTGGGCTGCCTCCATAAGCTGGGCATGGGGTACCACCTGTCCCACCAGCCCGATGCGCAGGGCCTCCTCCGCCGGCATGATCCGGTTGGTGTAGAGGATGCGCAGGGCCGTCTCCACGCCCAGCAGGCGGGGCAGGTAATAGGTGAGGCCCATGGGGATAAGCCCCCTCTCCAGGAACAGAGGGACGAAGCTGGCCCCCTGGGAGGCGATGCGCAGGTCGCAGGCCAGGGCCAGGGAGAGACCACCCCCGGCGGCCACGCCGTTGACGGCGCAGATGGTAGGCTTGCCCAGGTCGTGCAGGGTGGCGAGGGCCCTGCCGAACCAGGCGAGGGGCTCGCCGGGTAGGCTGGCGCTGGCCTCGGCGATCCAGCGGGCGGGGTCCTCCCCCCGGGCCCGCAGGTCCATCCCGGTGCAGAAGGCCCGGTCCCCGGCACCGGTGAGGATAACAGCCTTCACCTCCGGGTCGGCCTCGGCGGCCTCCAGGGCCTGGACTATCTCCTGCATCATGGGGTCGGTGAGGGCATTGCGGTGCCGGGGGCGGTCCAGGGTTAGGACAGCGGCCCCCCCGCACTTCTCGCAGAGGATGTCGTGGAACTTCATAGAGCGGCTGCTTGCCCGCCTGGGTTATGGACTGTCCCGGCGGAAGACGGCGGTCTCCACAACCTGGACGCAGGCGGGATAGCTGGCTTCAGGATAGAGTTTCCCTATTTGAGCAGCGGGTACCCCGGCATCGGTGGCTGCCGTCTCGTAGAGGGCCAGGAACCGTGTCCCGCCCGGGCTCTCAGTACTGGCAGTCCGCTCCTGGACCGCCTCCCCGAAGCTACCGGTATGGTAGAAGCCCGTAGCCACCACCTCGGGGACCCGGATGTCACAGAACCAGCGGCGAAGCTCGTCCAGCTTTGCTGGGTCCTGGCAGTTGATGCGGTGGACCAGCAGGCTCTGGGAGCGTTTGGGTTCGCTGGGGCCAAACACGCGGCGCAGCACCCGGTACTGCACTCGGTTGGGGCTGCGCACCCCCTTGGTCTGGTCGTAGTCCTGGCGCAGCTTCGGCATGTGTTTGGAGGTGAACTCCGCCCTGGCCGCCTCGAAGTCCCGGTGATAGAACTCGTACATGATGAGGAACCTGTCGCTGCCCCGGGGCACGGTCTTGAGTACGTTGTGGAACATCAGGGGCCAGGAATGGAAGCCTGCCTGCTGCACATCCCGGAAGTGGACCTCCTTATACCAGCGATTGAACTCGGGTTCGTCCGCCGGGTCCCTGGTGTTGGATGGCGTGTAGCCGATGTAAGTGGGATCCCGTCCGTCCATGTTGACCTCCTACCTGTGATGGGGAAAGTATACTCCAGGTGCGAAGCTGGAGGAAGGCTTGAGGCAAATCCTTGCTCCGTAGATTCTTGCTACATGCCAGGTTGGGCGCAAATGGGGCCCAACAATCACCTCACAGGTTGTACCTGATACCC
>JACPQK010000114.1 GCA_016190535.1 Chloroflexota bacterium
GTCTCCAGCCGGGCACCGTTGTCCACATCCACCACCTGTACCATCTCGTAGGGGAGGATGTCAGCAGCTTCCATCAGCCCGGCGTCGATACTGATGCTGCCCTCGTAGTGCAGGTCGGCCCTGGTTACCCTGGCCCTGTGGATTTTGGACTTGAGCATCGTGCGCATGGTCACCTCTGTCATGGTAGTCAGTTGGCCTCCAGGCCAATACGCTGGCAAAGGGCCTCCAGCAGGCCCGTGATCTTTGCCGCTACCTTGGGGTCTTTCAAGCCTTCACCGAAGTGGTCCTCCAGTAATCCGTAGATGCCCTGGGCTGGAGAGGAGGGGGGCCTTTTCCTGTAGGACTTCAGAGCTTCCCTGACCTCTTGAAGGACGTTGAGGAGGGCCTCCAGCCCTTCCGGTACCAGGCGAAGCTCACCCCCGTCAGATTTGACTTTCATTCTCTCCAGTTGGGCATCAAGCTCAACCATGCCCTGGTCCTCCACCGCTATCAGGGCCAGGCCCCGGGCCAGGGCGCTGGACCAGGCCCGGTGCACGGCCAGCGCCCTGGAGAGCATCTGGGTCTCCCCCTGGGTGCATGTCATGAAGTAGTAGCCCTCGCTGGACCAGAACATAGCTACTCCGCCTCCAGCAGGGCGCTTATCTGCTGTGCGCCCCCGGAGTCCAGCCTGCCCTTGGCCAGGGCAATGGGGATGGTCTGCTTGCCCAACTCCCGGTAGGCGAGCAGGAGGCTGGGGGCGCGCTCTGCCAGCGCGTGAAGGTGTTTCTGGATGGTGCCCAGGTCCCCCCGGGCGATGGGTCCCGTCAGGCAGCCGGGCAGGCCCACCTTGTCCAGGTTGTTGACGGTCCCCTGAATAAGGGGAAGCAAGGCCCTCAGCGCCTCCTGCTGAGGGATGCCGAAGGTGTCCCAGAGGTCGGTAGCCAGCTTGGCCAGGGTTACCAGATAGTTGCAGGCGATGACAGCGGCAGCGTGGTAGAGCACCTTGTCACCGGCGCCCAGCACCAGGGGAGTGCCGCCCAGGGAGCGGGCCATGCCCTTCAGGACCTCCATCAGTCCGGGCGAGCTGGCCTCCAGGGCAAAGGTGGAGCCGGGCAGATTGTGGATAGCCTGCTCCCCACTGGCAAAGGACTGAAGGGGGTGAAAGGTGCCTGTCTCCGCCCCTTGACGGCGTGCGGGTTCCAGCACATCCAGGGAGTCGGCCCCGCTGCAATGGACTGCCGCCTGGTGGGGGTGCCAGTCCACCTGCTGGGCTACGGAGCCGATGGCCGCGTCTGGGATAGTGATGAAGACCAGGTCGGCCATGCGGGCCGCCTCCTGGGGAGAGGAGCAGGCCCGGCTCCCGGTCAGTCGGGCTGCCAGGGCCTGCGCGGAAGCGGTGGAGCGGCTGGACACCGCCACCACCCGGTAGCCCCGCTGGGCCAGGGATACCGCCAAGCCCGTGCCTACGGTGCCTGCGCCGATGAAGGCAATGGTTGGCGATCCTGCTCTGGCAGCCCTGGTCATACTGCTCCCTCCAGCCATTCCCTGGCGGATGGTATGCCACAGAGGCCGGTGGCCGTACCGATTCCTCTCACTACCGCCTGGGCCACCAGGCGCGAGGCCAGGGCTCCCAGGGCCATCATGTCCGCTGGTCCTCGCCTCAGGCCCAGGGCGAGGCAGAATATTGCGTCGCCATCGAGCAGGGTGTAGGCCGGGCGTATGGCCTGGGCCAGCCCTGCCCCGGCCATGCGGGCCAGGCGATGGGCCTGCTCCCTGGAGAGCGTGGCGTCGGTAGCGATGACCCCCAGGGTAGTGCTGGTGCCGGGTGGGGGTAGGGCTGTCCTCCCCTCCTGGAGCAGGGTTAGGGTGTCGGCGAAGCCACCGGGGGGCAGGCGAGGCCCCGCCAGACGCCGCCCGCTATCGGGGTCCACCACGTCGCCGAAGGCATTGACCACAGCCAGGGCCGCTACCCGAGTGCCATCCCCCAGGGAGGAAGGGGCACAGCCCAGGCCACCCTTGGTGGCCCAGGGAGGGCCCAGGGCCTTGCCCACGGTAGCCCCCGTGCCGGCACCCACACTGCCCTCTGCCACCGGGCCCTCAGTGGCCGCCAGGCAGGCCCGGTAGCCCTCCTCAGGGCCGGGGCGGACCATAGGGTCCCCCAGGCGAAGGTCGAAGATGATGGCTGCCGGAACGATGGGCACCCGGACCGTCCCCATGTCGAAGCCGCAGCCTTTCTCCTCCAGATAGCGCATCACGCCCGAGGCGGCCTCCAGCCCAAAGGCGCTACCCCCGCTCAAGACGATGGCATGAACCTGGCTCACCAGGGAGGCTGGTCGCAGCAGGTCCGTCTCCCGGGTTCCCGGTGCTCCTCCGGGGATGTAAACACTGGCCACAGCTCCCTCCGGGCACAGCACCACCGTGCAGCCCGTGGCTGCCAAGGGGTCGGTATAGTGTCCAACCTTCAGACCCGGTAGGCCCAGCATGGCCCCCAACAAAAAACCCCCCGGCAACGCCGAGGGGCACAACTCCGCACCCTTTCCGTCTCGGTCGTTACCGATCCAAGCGGTAGCAAAGCTACTTTCTTTGCTGCCCCTAGGAAAGCATAAGTGGCAGCCCCCTGTCAAGGGGCGCCGTTGAGCCATAAACGGTGAGTTGAGCTTCAAGAAGCTCACCCACGGGGTGGGTGCCCGGGTTTGTTTGTTATTGCGAGGCACGAAGTGCCGAAGCAATCTCTATCCCAACCCCCGCCGGCCTGGAGATTGCTTCGCAGGAGTTTACCCTGAGGCCGCCGAAGGGCTCGCAATAACAGGCAAGAATTCCTATCCACGGATTATGGTTGAGATTATCTATCAACACTCAATTAAGTACGGGCGCAGAGGCTGGCCCCTGCGCGGATAGCGCAGGCCAGCCCCGCCCTTCAGGGCGGGGCTGGCCTATTACCCCCGGCTGAAGTCAGGGGCTTGATGCGCTCTTCGCGGCCAGGGTGCTGGAGGTGGCCAGGGAGGTGGTCACCCCGGACCAGCTACGCCAGGCAGACGAGGGGCAAATTTGCATTCCCCTCACTACCGCCGATAAGAGGCTCGGTGGAGCGCTTGACAGGCTTTTGCACCGGGAGTTATGATGCCCGCATCCTGAAAACTGGCAGTTGGTGACTAGCCGAAGGGAGGCACGTATGCAGGCTACAGCAACCATGGATGGAGTGCAGTACGCGGGATTCTGGAGGCGTTTTGCGGCAATCATCATCGACAACGTCGTGCTGTTCATCATCGGTCTTGTCGTGGGCCTAGGCATTGGTGAAATCTCCAGCGCAGGGGCCAATGTCCTAGGTCTCATCATCGGAATTGTGTACATCGTCGGAATGTGGGCAGGGCGAGGCCAGACCCTGGGCAAGATGGCCATGGGTGTGCGCATTGTCAAGGCCGATGGCAGGCCCATCGACCTGGGGACGGCCATCCTCAGATACGTAGGGTACTGGGTATCCGGCATCATCCTGGCCATCGGCTTCCTCATGGTCGCCTGGGATGGCAAGAAGCAAGGGTTACACGACAAGATTGCTGGCACCTACGTGGTGAGAGTATAATACCTTTGAGATGGGGAGGGGGCTATAGGGCAGCGTATCCATCCCACTACTGAACCCGAACGGGCCCTGTTGGTAGGGGCGGAGATAAGCCGTGCCGATGGGCTGGGTGTTGACAGTTCGCTGGACGAGTTGGCCTTGCTGGTCAAGACGGCGGGTGCTCAGGTAGTGGGGCGAGCAAAGCAGCGGCTGGAACATCCCCATCCCCGCTACTTCATCGGCCAGGGCAAGCTGGAGGAGATCCAGGCCCTCAGGTCCAACACCCCGTATAACCTGGTCGTCTTTGATGACGAACTCTCCCCCGGCCAGCAAACCAACCTGGAGGACGCCCTGAGCGTTCGTGTCATCGACCGCACTGCCCTCATCCTGGATGTCTTCGCCAAACGGGCACGCACCCACGAGGGCCGCCTACAGGTGGAGCTGGCCCAGCACCAGTACCTGTTGCCCCGGCTGGCCGGCCTGTGGCGGCACCTGGAGCGCCTGGGGGCAGGCATAGGCACCCGGGGCCCAGGCGAGAAACAGCTAGAGACGGACCGCCGCCTCATCCACCGCCGCATCCAGAAGCTTAGGGAAGAGCTGGAGGCGGTGCGCCGTCACCGCGCCCAGTACCGGCGCAAGCGCTCCCGGCGAGGCATCCCGGTAGTATCCCTGGTGGGCTATACCAACACCGGCAAGAGCACCCTGTTCAACGCCCTCACCCGCTCCGAGGTCTTCGTGGAGGACAAGCTCTTCGCCACGCTGGACCCCACCACCCGCCGCCTCCGTCTGCCCAACGGGCAGACCATCCTGCTTACAGATACGGTGGGCTTTATCCATAAGCTGCCACCGGCAGTGGTGGCGGCCTTCCGGGCTACCCTGGAGGAACTGGAGGAGGCGGACCTCCTGCTGCATGTGGTGGACATTGCCCATACCCAGGCACCCCAGCAGAGCCAGGCAGTGGAAGGCATCCTGGACAGTCTGGGCCTGGAGCGAAAGCCCTGGGTGCTGGTGCTCAATAAGGTAGACCTGATGCTTCAGGACGGTAGCCAGGACACACACTCCATCATCCAGGACTGGCGCCGGCGCAACGCAACCTTTGCCCACCCCGTTGTCCTGGTCTCAGCCACAAAGGGATGGGGGCTAGACCAGTTACTCCATACAGTGGCCCAGCAACTGGAAGCGGTCTGCCCCTTGGTTGCCCCGGTCCCTGGCTAGAGAGAGGGACCCATAACGGCCTAGTCTGGCTCGGGGGCCGCTGGGAAAGGGCCATCTGCTATCGGGCTTCTGATAGGTGCCTCTCCCAGTCCCGGTAGAGCCGGCGGAAGGTCCGGGCCAGTACCCAGCGTCTCTGGGAGGTTACCCCCCCGCTACGGATGACCATACGCATGTTGGTCAGGTACAGGCGGTACTCATCACAGGTGTCACAGCTAGCAACCATGCTCGTCTCCATGTCATGCCTCCTTCCACTGCCCTTCATCTAATAATTCTAAACTAAAGGACCTGCTGCCTCACCTTGAAGCGGACACTGGCGATGCCCTTTAGCTGGCCCAGGATGTGGTTGTGCCTGGAGGGCGTCTAGCCTTATAATGGCCTCCTGAGGAGAGAAATGCCTAAGAAGAGCCGCCGCCAGCGGGCAGCCACCCGGAAGGGGCCAGTTCGACCGCCCCCGCGGCCCATCGTTCCCGCTGCTGGCGATCCTGCCGCCACATCCGCTCCTAGCGAGACCTCGCCGACTACCGCTGCCACAGCCCCGGCTCCTGGCCCCCGGCCTAGTGCCAGGCCAGCGGCAACCGGCGGTAGCAGGGTGGGCATGCCCTCCACCTCCCGGTTCGTCGCCGATTACAGCTACGTGGGCCAGGAGGCGCGCCGCATAGGCGTCCTGGCCATCCTCCTTTTCGCTGCCATAGCCGTACTGTCCCTGGTCCTCTAGCAGCGCTAGCATCTTCCCCCAGGGGTGCTAGAATTGGGTGAGATGGCTACGCTCCATCTGGAAGAGGTTCTCAAGAACCTGCCCGACCGCCCTGGCGTCTATGTCTTCAAGGATAGCCAGGGTATTCCTATCTACGTGGGCAAGGCCTCCAGCCTGAGGAGCCGGGTCCGCTCCTATTTTGGTGCCCGCCCCGCTGAGCTTGTGCCCAAGCTGGAGAAGATGCTGCCCAAAGTAGCGGACCTGGAGTACATCCTTGCTGGCTCGGAGGATGAGGCCCTCATCCTGGAGTGCAACCTCATCAAGCGCTATCACCCCCGGTTCAACGTGGCCCTCAGGGACGATAAGAGCTACCCCTACCTCCAGATCACCGTCCACGAGGCTTATCCCCGGGTGCTGGTCACCCGCCGCCGGTTGGACGACGGCTCCCGCTACTTTGGCCCCTATGCCAGTGCCGGCTCCCTGCGCTCCAGCCTGGACCTGGCCAAGAAGCTCTTCCCCTTCTGTAGCCTCACCAGACCGATCACTGGCGCGACCAGGCGGCCTTGCCTGGACTACTACCTGGGCCGCTGCCTGGGGGCCTGTATCGGTGCCTGCACCCCAGAGGAGTACCGCGCCGTTGTGGACCGGCTCATCCTCTTCCTTCAGGGTAAGCAGGGGGCTGTAGTCCGGACGCTGCACCGGCAGATGGAGGGGGCGGCGGCCAGGCTGGAGTTCGAGCGGGCCGCCCGCCTGCGGGACCAGCTCGCTGCCCTGGAGCGGGTCATCGCCGGACAGAGGATAGTATCGCCCCGCAGGATAGATGCTGACGTGGTGGCCCTGGCCCAGGACCGCAACGAGGCCTGGGTGGAGGTCTTCTTCGTCCGGGAGGGCAAGCTGGTGGGGCGGGACCACTTTGTCATGGAGGGTGCCCAGGACGAGCACCCCAGCCGGATCATGGCCAGCTTCATCCCCCAGTTCTATGGCGCGGGCTCGGACGTACCCCCTACCCTCTACCTCCAGGGCCTGCCCGCGGAGACGGAGGTGCTTCAGAGGTGGCTGGGGGGACTACGGGGCAAGGGGGTGCGCCTGGTAGTTCCCCGGCGGGGGCAGCCGCGCCAGCTTATGGACATGGTGGTGCAGAATGCCCAGGAGGGCCTGGCCCAGTTGAAGGTCCGCTGGTGGGCCGATGCCGAGAAGACCCATGCTGCCCTGGCGGATCTCCGGGAGGCGCTGTCGCTGCCCAGGCTGCCCCAGCGCATCGAGTGCTACGACATCTCCAATATCCAGGGCACCTCCGCCGTGGGCAGTATGGTGGTATTCCAGGAGGGGAGGCCCCGCACCGCTCACTATCGCCGCTTCCGCATCAAGGCAGTGCCCGGCGCCGATGACTACGCCATGCTCCAGGAGGTGCTCCGCCGCCGCTTCCACCGGGCTCCGGCGGAAGGGGCCCACCCTGAGCTTGCCGAAGGGGATATCTGGGCCATTGTCCCCGACCTGGTGCTCATAGACGGGGGCAAGGGACAGCTCAGCGCTGTCCTGGAGGTCCTAGGAGAGCTAGGGGTCAAGGACGTTCCCCTGGCCAGCCTGGCCAAGGAGAAAGAGGAGGTCTTCCTCCCCGGCAGGGCCGAGTCCCTGATGCTGCCCCGTACCTCTGGTGCCCTCTACCTGCTCCAGCGGGTGCGGGACGAGGCCCATCGCTTTGCCCTGGCCTACCACCTCCAGGTGAGGCAGCGGCGCACCATGCACTCCCCCCTGGACGAGGTGCCCGGCATCGGCCCCAAGCGGAAGCGGGCCCTCATCCGCCATTTCGGCTCCCTGAAGGGGGTGAGGGAGGCCCCGGTGGAGGAGGTCGCTGCCCTCCCCGGCTTCACCCGGCAGCTTGCAGAGAAGGTCAAGGCCTACCTGTAGGGGCAAGGCACGTGTGCCCCAGGCTTGAGCCTGGGGCATAGACCAAGGAGCAGCCCTCACTCCTGAGGCGGTTTCCTACTACCCCCGGCTGATGGTCATCACGTAAATAATATGCCTCATGGTGGGCGAGACCTACACCTCACCCTCACCCCCCGTCAAGGGGCAGGGGACTGATTTCGAGTGGACTTTGCTATCATATTGAGAAGGCGCATTAGCCTATAGTTTGTGGGAGGTGTTGGGATGATGAGAAGGCTTGCCGCTCTGCTGGCCATCACCCTGCTGGTCGCGCTGGTCCCAGGCCTGGGGCAGACTAGCGCCGGGGGGCCCATGGTGGAGATCCTTTCCCCTACCGAGGGGGAACTGGTCCTCGGCCCCGATGTCACTTTCGTCTTCCAGGTCACTAGCTTCACCCTGTCCCAGGAGGAGATTGGCATGGCGCCGGTGCCGGGCCGCGGCCATATGCACATCTACCTGGACGGCATGTTCAAGGGGACGGTGGCCTCTACGACCTTCACCCTGCCGGGGCTGTCCCCGGGGATGCACACGGTAAAGGTGGACCTGCACGAGAA
>JACPQK010000111.1 GCA_016190535.1 Chloroflexota bacterium
AGGACAGGGCCATGTGAACAGCGAGGGACAGCCGATGGCAACCGCTGATATTGTTTGCCAGGTCTCCGATGGTATCGCTACGGTTACTCTGAACCGGCCGCGTTCCCTGAACGCTCTCACCACCCCCATGCGCCACGGATTGGCCGCAGCTCTACAGGCCGCCCAGGAGGACAAGGAGGTGAAGGTAGTCGTCGTTACCGGGGCGGGCAGGGCCTTCTGCTCCGGGGCCGACCCCCGGGAGCTGGCTACCCCAGAGAAGGAAGAGGAGGCCGTCCAGTCCTGCTACCTTCTGCTCCGGGCGGTGAAATCCCTGGAGAAGCCCTATATCGCCGCCATCAACGGCCCGGCCGCAGGCGGGGGCATGGACATGGCTGCCCTCTGCGACCTGCGGATTGCCTCGGACCGGGCCAAGTTCAACCCAGCCTACCTCCGCCTGGGGGCCATCCCTGCGGAGGGCGGGGGCTACCTCTGGCCCCGCATCATGGGGTTGCCCCGGGCACTGGAGCTACTCTGGACCTCCCGCGTCTTCGATGCCGAGGAGGCCTGCCGTATCGGGTTCCTGAACCGGGTAGTGCCCCACGATGAGCTTATGCCCGCCACCCTGGAGCTGGCCCGCCAGCTCGCCCAGGGGCCCTCGGTAACCATCCGCCTGGTCAAGAAGGAGCTTTATGAGACCATGGGCTGGGACCTGAGTGCGGCCATTGAGCTCACCCATCGTTACCTGGAGCAAGTCCGCCAGACGCGGGACCTGTGGGAAGGCCCCCGGGCCTGGCTGGAGAAAAGGGAACCCCGCTTCCAGGGCCGTTAGCGCCCAGCAAGTGCCCAGGGCTATAATGCTGGCGGTGGCACCGCTGAGCTTCTTCCAGAGGAGGGGGACATGGGTAACATCAGGAGGGACCCGGGAAGCACGGAAGGTGAGGTTCTCTGGGAGTTCGCCAAAAGTAAAGGCATATCCCGGCGGCGCTTCTTGGCCCTGCTGGCCGCCGGTGGGGCCGCGGCGGTCCTGGCGGCCTGTAGATTGCCTACCCCCTATCTCTCGCCCACGCCGACGGCAACGCCTGGGCCCCTGCAATCTGTGCTAACCCCTGGTGAGCGGAGGGTCATAAACACTTCCCCACCTGTCTATGAAAGCCCGCTGGAGCTGCTCCAGGGCCTGACCACCCCCATACCCCTGTTCTTTCTACGGAACCACGGCGCTACCCCCCGCATAGATGACAGGGAATGGCGGCTGCGGGTGGAGGGAGACGCTGTAGAGCGCCCCCTGGAGCTGACCTACGAGGACATCCTGGCCCTGCCCTCCCGCTCGGTGCTCCGCTGGGTGGAGTGCGCCGGCAACGGGCGCAGCTTCTTCTCCCTGTTCCAGGGCCGTCCCGCCTCCGGGGGACAGTGGAGGCTGGGGGCCATCAGTGTCGCCGAGTGGGCCGGGGTGCCCCTGGCTAACGTCCTGGAGATGGCCGGGGTTAAGAACAACGCTGTGGATGTGCTCTTAGAAGGGGGAGACGGGCCCAAGGTGAGGCGGCCCATCCCCCTGGAGAAAGCCCTGGATGCCGGCACCCTGCTGGCCTACGCCATGAATGGGGAGCCCCTGCCTCCCGACCACGGCTTTCCCCTGCGGGCCATTGTCCCGGGATGGGTGGGAGTGAGCAACATCAAGTGGCTGGTGCGCATCGAGGTCTCCAGCCAGAAGGTGCAGACCCCGTTCAACACCTCCAGCTATATCCTGGATGGGCCAGACTACCCGGAGAAACCCGCGGTGACACTACAGACGCTGAAGAGCGCCGTGGCCCTGCCCTGGGAGGGCACTCTACCCCGGGGGAGACATACCGTCCGCGGCTTTGCCTGGTCCCCCCACGGTCGGATAGCCAGAGTAGAATACAGCCTGGACGGAGGAAAGACCTGGGGCACGGCCCGCCTGGAGGAGCCCAACCTGCCCTATGTCTGGGTACGCTGGAGCTTCCCCTGGGAGGCCCCACTGGGAAGGCACACTATCATGACCCGGGCCACCGACGAGGCTGGCAATACTCAGCCCGATAGCGTCCTCTGGAATGCCCAGGGCTATTTGTACAATGCCGTCGTGCCCCACCCCGTCCAGGTCACCTAATGCCCTGAGTTAGCAGTTCGTTGCATAACTCTGCGGAGGCAGTCCGATGGGCCAGGGTGCCGGGGTCATAGGGGTGTCCCCTATAATTTGCAACTCCCCCTTCTCCAGCAGGAGAAGGGGGACATAGGGGGATGAGGTATTGGCCGCTCCCAATGACATGAATTCAAGAAAAAGACGCGAATTACGCGAGGGACCAGCGATTCAGGGCACTAGGAGGAGGAGACCATGGGGAAGCTGGAAGGCAAGGTGGCCATTGTGACCGGTGCCGGGCAGGGCATCGGCAGGGGGATAGCCCTGGCCTTCGCCAAAGAAGACGCCAAGGTGGTAATTGCCGAGATCAACCCCGAGACTGCCAAGGCGGTAGAAGGGGAGATACGGCGACTGGGCGGAGAGGCGCTGGCCGTGGCCTGCGATGTGGCCCAGGAAGAAGATATAAAACGCGCTGTCTCAGAAGCCTTGAGGGCCTTCGGTGCCATTGATATTCTGGTCAACAACGCCATAAAAACCGGGCCCCGCGTGCCCGTGGAGCAGATCGAAGAGGCTGCCTGGGAGCGGTGCTTCCAGACAGGGCCAAAGGCTACCTGGTGGTTCTGCAAGGCCGTATTCCCGCACATGAAGGACCGGGGAGGGAAGATCATCAACATCGGCTCCCTGGCCAGCGAGCGGGCCACCAGGCTGGAGGCGGCCTACGGTGCCGCCAAGGCGGCCATCCGCAGCTTCTCCAAGATCACCGCCCGGGAGTGGGGCAAGTACAGGATAAATGTGAACGTGATCCTGCCCACGGCGCAGTCTCCTTCCTTCATAGGGTGGACACAGAGATTCCCCGAGGAGGCCAAGGAGCTCCTGGAGAGGCAGTCCATCGTCCGGGCGGGAGCTCCGGGAGGGGACCCGGAGAGGGACATCGGGCGCGCCGCCGTCTTCCTGGCCAGCGAGGACTCCGACTTCATCACGGGCCAGACCCTTATCGTGGACGGCGGGGGGATTATGCCGTAGCCGTCCCTTGCCGCCGCCGGCTGGCGAGTACTTAGTTTCAAAATTCCCGATACTACAAAAGAGTCCCTCTCCCTTGACGGGAGAGGCTAGGTAGGGTGAAATTGAAGCTACCCCTCACCTTAATCCTCTCCCGCAAGGGGAGAGGAAATTGTATCGGCAACTATGCAACTAAGCAGTAGTGTCCCGGGTTGCAAGGTTATCCCACCATGCGCTGGGCCTTGGTGGCCCGCTCATGGCGAGCTAAGCGTCGCATCTCAAACAGCTCTGTAAGGTAAACCTGCTCGGCTCTGCAGGTATTGGTAAGCTCAAGGGTTATGGAGAGGGTAAAACTACCACGTAACACCTTCATATGCATCGCTAGGAACAGGCCGCATTGGAAAATGCAAAACTGCTACAACCGTTTCGGGTAGAAGACTGCTCTTTGCATTGTTACAGGCCGAGCATAGCACTTGCAGATTAATCTGGCCCCCTGTCCCGCCCAGTGACCGAGGTACTATATGGTCTATTGTGATCTCATCTGCTTTGAGGTCAACTCCACATGAAAAGCACTTCTTCCCATAGGTCTGGGCGATCTGTTGCCGCATTGCCTTGGATATCGCAGGACCTTCTTTTTCATGGAACCCAAAATAGTCAGTGAATTCGAGCTGCTGGCTAAAACATCCCTCTTCATCGTCCCAGTATGGCAACCATCGGTGACAATAGTAGCACCAAGGGCCTCTTTCCTCGGTAATGCCTTCCCCGAGCTCTTCTTTGAGTTCTTGAATAACATCTGGGGGAAACCCCAGAAGCAATAGGTCTAGTTCCCAGTTGTCTGCGCTCACATGTGGAATGTCTGGTTGCATGCGGGCCTCATACACCCAGCAATCAGGACACACTGGCACGAGCACTTTTAGGCGTAGCTGAACCATGTGGCCGCCAGCGTTGGCTCTGAGGCCAACATAGTCCTTGCTGGCCATCTCTAGCCGCGTCTTGCCTATTTCCCTCATGAACTGCCTGAGCAGCCTCAGTTCATCTTGATCCCACATCCCGACTCCTATAAAAAGCCCCCGAATTGGGGCTATAGCGATAATAAGGAGGTTTGGCCTGGAGGCGGGCCTAGCCTATTCTCTGGGAAGCCACACAGGTCCTTTTGCGTGCCCGGCAATCCCTGGCTCGGGTTCCCTCTCGCCTCTGGCTGAAGTGCCTCCAACGCTTCGAGGGCACAGCTAGCAAAAAGTGTGCGGACATACCACCCCTTTTCCCGTGTATTATATCAGCGCTCATGCCATCAGCAGGTATTGCCCCGCTCAACACTCCTTAAGCTACCCAATACCTGCTACCGGGCCCAGAAATAGGGCAGGTATTGCTGAGCTTGTCCTCCGTTAAGCCCACCACGGGCGGGCAACGGTTTGCCTTGCCGCCCATCCTGAGCCTGTCGAAGGAGGAGCGACTTATGCCAGGCGTCTCCGACTCAGGTCACCTGGACCTTATGGGCTATCCAGCGCCTGGCGCAGCTCGCGGACAAAGGCGCTGGCGGCGGCCACCTGGTCTTTCGCCTCTTTGACCACCTGGATGAGGCGGCTGCCCACGATGACGCCATCGGCCACCCGGGCAACTCGCCGGGCGGCCTCCGCCCCAGAGATGCCGAAGCCTACGCACAGGGGCAGGGCCGTGGCCTTACGTGCCCGCTGGACGAAGGCCTCCAGGTCAGCGGGGAGGGTATTTCGAGCCCCGGTGACGCCAGTGAGGGAGACCAGGTAGATAACCCCCCGGGAGTGCTGTGCTACCAGGCGCACCCGCTCCGGCGGGCTGGTGGGGGCCAGCAGGTAGACCAGATCCAGGCCACGTTTTTGGGTAGCTGCCTCCAGGGGGCCGCCCTCCTCCGGGGGCAGGTCGGGGACGATGAGGCCGTCCACCCCGGCCTCGGCGCTGGCAGCGCAGAAGGCATCCAGACCGTAGTGGTACACCGGGTTGTAGTAGGTCATGAACACCAGAGGCAGCATTGTACCCTTTGCCCTGAGATTGCGGGCTGTCTCCAAGCAGCGTTCCGGCGTGGTGCCCGCCTCCAGGGAGAGGTGGGAGGCCTCCTGGATGGTGGTGCCATCGGCCAGAGGGTCGGAGAAGGGGATGCCCAACTCCACAATGTCGGCGCCCGCGGCCTCCAGGGTGGGTACCAGCTCCAGGGTAGCCTGAAGGCTGGGATAGCCCACGGTGAGGTACGGGATGAGGGCCTTGCGGCTGGGACGGAAAGCGCGGGCCAGGCTCACAGGGTGACCCCCAGGGCCTGGGCTACGGTGTGCATGTCCTTGTCCCCCCGCCCGGAGAGGCAGACCAGGATGAGGGCATCGTGGCCAGCCTCTTTGGCCAGGCGAGCGGCATAGGCAATGGCGTGGGCCGGCTCCAGGGCGGGCGCAATTCCTTCCGTGGCGCATAGTAGCTTGAACCCCTCCAGGGCCTGGTCGTCGGTGACAGCCACGTAGGTGGCCCGCTCGCTGTCCTTGAGGAAGGCATGCTCCGGGCCCACGCCCGGGTAGTCGAGGCCGGCAGATATGCTGTGGGTGGGTAGCACCTGACCGTGGGAGTCCTGCATGAGATACGATAGAGCGCCGTGGAGCACCCCAGGCTGGCCCCGGTTGAGGGAGGCAGCGTGGAGGCCGGTGTCCAAACCTCGGCCCGCCGCCTCCACACCCACCAGCTTCACCCCCTCATCTGAAAGGAAAGGGTAGAAGGTGCCAATGGCGTTGCTGCCGCCCCCCACGCAGGCGACCACGTAGTCGGGCAGGCGGCCAAACTGGGCCAGCACCTGCTCCCGGGCCTCCCGCCCAATGACGGACTGGAAGTCCCGCACCATCATGGGGTAGGGATGAGGGCCCACCGCCGAACCCAGCAGATAGTGGGTGGTCCCCACATGGGTCACCCAGTCCCGGATGGCTTCGTTGATGGCGTCCTTCAGGGTGCGGCTGCCCGAGGCCACGGGGCGGACCTCGGCCCCCAGCAGCTTCATACGGAAGACGTTGAGGGACTGGCGCTGGATGTCCTCCTCCCCCATGTAGACTACGCCCTCTAGGCCCAGCTTGGCGCACACAGAGGCGGTGGCCACCCCGTGCTGGCCCGCCCCGGTCTCGGCCACAATACGGGGCTTGCCCATGCGCCTGGCCAGCAGGCCCTGGCCCAGGGCGTTGTTTATCTTGTGAGCGCCGGTGTGGGCCAGGTCCTCCCGCTTGAGAAGGATGTGGGCACCGCCGCAATGCTGGCTGAGGCGCTGGGCATGGTAGAGAGGGGTAGGCCGCCCCGCATAGTTCTTGAGGAGGGAGGCCAGCTCCTGCTGGAAAGTGGCATCCTGGCAGGCCTGCCTGTAGGCGGCCTCCAACTCGCCCAGGGCGGCCATGAGGGTCTCGGGGACGAACTTGCCCCCGTAGGGGCCGAAGTAGCCCCGGAAGTTGGGGAGGGGGCCGCCCCACTTATTCATTCCTACCCCTCCCTCGGGCATTCTTAACGAAGGCCCGGACCTTGGCCAGGTCCTTGACACCGTTGGTCTCGACGCCCGAGGATACATCCACCCCCCAGGGGCGGACCCGGGCAATGGCCTCGGCCACGTTCTCCGGGGTGAGACCCCCGGCCAGCAGAAAGGGGACCTGCCGGGCGAGGTGCCCCGCCAGTGTCCAGTCCAGCGGTTGGCCGCTCCCCCCGTAGTGGCCGGGCACCGCGGCCTCTACTAGAAGGCGGCCATGTCGCGGGGCCAGGGCCTCGTGGTAGGGGAGCAGGCGGGCCAGGGCTGCCGCCGCCTCTATTTCGGCAGGCAGGCGTAGCGCCTTGATGAGGGGAGAATCGAGGGAGAGGCAGTATTCTACTGTTTCGTCGCCGTTGAGCTGTACCCAGTCCAGGGGACAAGCCCGGGCCGCCGCCACCACCTGATCGAGGGGGGCATCAGCGAAGACGCCCACCAGGGCAGGGCGGCCCACCCCCATGTTGTGCCCCAAATTGAGAGCGCGAGCGACCTCCTGGGCCACTTCCAGGGTGACCCGACGGCGGCTGGGGGCAAACACCACCCCCACGAAGTCGGCACCGGCCTCGGCGGCGGCCCGGGCCTGGTCGGGGTGGGTCAGACCGCACACCTTCACCCGGATCACCCAGCCAGCTCCTTCACTTTAGCAGCAATATCGGGGGCGGAGACCAGGGCCTCCCCCACCAGGATGGCGTGCACGCCCCATCGCGCCAGGCGCTCCACATCGCTCCGGCCCTGGATGCCGCTCTCGCTCACTACCACCTTGTCAGAGGGGACCAAAGGGCGGAGCTGTTCCGTTATCGCCAGGTCCACCTGGAAGGTCTGCAGGTCCCGGTTGTTGATACCTATGACGGGGGCACCGGCCTCGATGGCGGCCTCCAGCTCGTGGCGGCTGTGTACCTCCACCAGCGCGGCCATGCCTAGCTCCCCACCGGCCTCCAGGAGGCGGCGCAGCTCCGGGGGCTTCAGGATAGCCACGATGGCCAGGAAGGCGTCGGCTCCATAGGCCCGGGCCTCCCACACGTGGTAGGGGTCCAGGAGGAAGTCCTTGCGCAGCACCGGGACCCGCACCGGGCGCGTGTCCAGGGCGCGGCGTACCGACTCCAGGTGCTCCAGGCCGCCCTGGAAGTAGTGGTCCTCGGTGAGGACGGAGATGGCGGCAGCACCGTTGTCCACGTAGGTGGTGGCCAGGGCCACCGGGTCGTAGTCCTCCACCAGCAGGCCCTTGCTGGGGGAGGCCTTCTTGGCCTCGGCGATGAGCCGGGGCCAGCCCGTAGGGGTTGGCTGGAGGGCCGCGGCGAAGTCTACCGGAGGCGGCTGGGCCTCGATGCGTTTCTCCAGCTCCCGCAGGGGCAGCCTCTTCTCCTTGAGCAGGGTGCGTTTGAGGGCTACAATCTCGTCCAGGAACATGGCACTTTGCATCCCCCGGCCTAAAGGCCGGGGCTAAGGGAGCGTTCTCCAACTCCGCCCTTCAGGGCGGGTAGAGCCGACCTCATATGGTCACGCCCTGGCTTACGCTGACCAGCGATTCCAGGGCTGCCGCCGCCCGGCCGCTGTCTATGGACTGGCGGGCCAGGGAAACACCCTCCAGCA
>JACPQK010000112.1 GCA_016190535.1 Chloroflexota bacterium
CTATGGTATCCTTCTCCCATCGGCATATCCTCCTTCGCTTGAGGGTCTCCCCAGACCCTCTTCTTCCTTGCATCAGCAGAGGCTAGGATATGCCCACTCTAATTTCCACCACTTCCGGAACGCTACCAACCTTGGACGGATCAACGCATCCACGTCCAGGGGCCTGGGGATGAGCATCTTGCCGTGCCCCCTGGGATCGTCCACCAGCTTTGGCCCTATCTTTGTTTCCAGCTTTTCTCGGGCGGTCTTCCGGGGCTGCAAGGGGGCACCTCCTTTTTTCTTTTCGCCAGAGGCGGAGAGGTAGCTCCAGGTTGATTTCGAGGGCGGCCAGTCCCTATACTAGCGCCAAGAAGAGGGCAAGCGAAAGGGGGTGTAGCATGGCGGTTGAGGAACTTATCGGCGTTATCAGCGATTTCTTCGCCCGGCCGGTGGTAGCCGGCATCGACCTCAGCGGCACCCTTCAGGTGGGGGACCGCATCCACATTAAGGGCCATACCACAGACCTGGAAATGGTGGTGGAGTCCATGCAGATCCACAACCAGGACGTTCCGGAGGCCCACGCCGGCCAGGCCATAGGGGTGAAGGTGCCCGACCGGGTGCGCCGGGGGGACAAGGTCTACAAGGTCAAGGAGTAGGCGGAGCTTCCGCCGCCCGGGGTCTCCGTCCCCTTCGCCGAGGCCGGGCCTCCAGTTGGGCGAGGAGGTTGGCCATCTCCAGGGCGCTGGTGGCCGCATCGGCCCCCTTGTTCCCAGCCTTGGCCCCTGCCCGGTCTATGGCCTGCTCCAGGGTGTCCGCGGTGACCACCCCGTAGCTTACGGGCACACCCGTCTCCAGGCCTACCTGGGCGATGCCCTTGGTCACCTCGGCAGCCAGGTAGTCGAAGTGTGGGGTCTGCCCCCGGATAATAGCTCCCAGGCAGACAACGGCCGAGTAGTTGCCGGTCTGGGCCAGCCGGCGGGCCACCAGGGGTAGCTCGAAAGCTCCGGGCACCCAGGCGGTATCGATATTGCCTTCGGCCACCCCGTGGCGCACCAGGGAATCCCGGGCGCCCTCCAGCAGGCTCTGGCCCACGATGCGGTTGAAGCGGGAGGCCACCAGGGCAAGCCTCAGGCCTCTCCCCACCAGGGAACCCTCGTAGATCTTAGCCACGGCAGCCTCCTGTCTGAGTTAGCTTAATTTGTTTATGACCATAAGCCGGGGGCTTTCATAGACAGTCTCCCATCCCCAGTTTAGCTCTCACTCTCCGGGAAAGGGCATAACCGAGGATATATTCAAGAGGTGGCCCAGCTTACGGGCCTTGGCCTCCAAGTAGCGCCGGTTGCCGTCGTGGGCGGGGGCGATGAGGGGGAGGCGGTCCACCACGTGCAGGCCGTAGCCCTCCAGCCCTACCACCTTGCGGGGGTTATTGGTAAGCAGCCGGATATCCTTGAGCCCCAGGTCCACCAGGATCTGAGCGCCGATCCCGTAGTCCCGCAGGTCCGGGGGGAAGCCCAGGGCTTTGTTGGCATCCACGGTGTCCATGCCGTTGTCCTGAAGGTTATAGGCGCGCAGCTTGTTGTGCAGGCCGATGCCCCGGCCCTCCTGGCGCATATAGAGGAATACCCCCCGGCCCTCTTGAGCGATAGACTGAAGGGCCATGACCACCTGGTCGCCGCAGTCGCAGCGGAGGCTGCCGAAGACATCGCCCGTCAGGCACTCGCTATGCACGCGCACCAGGATGGGCTCGGGGGTGGAGATGTCCCCCCTCACCAGGGCCACGTGCTCGTCCGGGTCTATGGTGCTCCTGTAAGCGATGGCGGTGAAGTCCCCGAAGGCGGTGGGCAGGCGGGCCTGGGCCACTGCCTCCACCAGTTTCTCATGGCGGTGGCGGTAGGCGATAAGCTGGGCGATGCTGCCGATCTTTATCCCATGCTCGGCGGCAACGGTCTCCAGCTCGGGGAGGCGGGCCATGGCCCCGTCGTCCTTCATGATCTCGCAGATGACGCCGGCGGGGTAGAGGCCCGCCAGCCGGGACAGGTCCACGATGGCCTCGGTGTGGCCTGCCCTGGCAAGCACACCCCCCTCCCGATAACGGATGGGGAACATATGGCCAGGCCGGGCGATATCATCAGGCCTGGTGGCGGGGTCGATTACTGCCCGTACCGTGGCTGCCCGGTCGGCGGCAGAGATGCCGGTACTTACCATGTTCTTGGCCTCTATGGAGACGGTGAAGGCAGTACTGTGCGGGGAGGTGTTGTCCTGGACCATGAGAGGTATGTGCAACTCGTCCAGGCGCTGGCCCATGACGGGCATACAGATGAGGCCGCGGCCATAGCGGGCCATGAAGTTTATTCCTTCCGGGGTGACCTTTTCCGCGGCCAGGCACAGGTCCCCTTCGTTCTCCCGGTCCTCGTCATCTACGATGATGACGAATTTCCCTTCCCGGATGTCGGCAATGATCTCCTCGATATTTGCCAATGGCATAGCCTACTTGTTCCCTCCCAAAGAGAAGCCCTTCTCCTCTAGTGTGGCCTCGGTGAGGCCCCCCGAAGGCTGGGCTATTCGTTCCACGTACTTTGCTAGTATATCAACTTCCAGGTTTACCGTCTTGCCCGGGCGCAGTTGCCCCAGGGTAGTCCCTTCCTGGGTGTACCTGACCAGGGACACCCGGAAGGAGGTCTCGTCCCGGTCTACTACAGTGAGGCTCACCCCGTCCATGGCGATGAACCCCTTCTCCACCACATAGCGCATCACCGAGGGAGGCGCCTGGATGCGCACCAGGGTGGCTTCCCCTTCCGGCACCACGGAGACCACCCGGCCGGTGGCATCCACGTGCCCCTGGACGAAGTGGCCCCCGAAGCGGCCGCCCGCGGCCAGGGCCCGCTCCAAGTTCACTTTATCGCCTCGGGAGAAGGATCCCAGGTTGGTGCGCCGCCTGGTCTCGGGCATGAGCTCCGCGGTAAAGGTGGAGGCATC
>JACPQK010000016.1 GCA_016190535.1 Chloroflexota bacterium
GACCCGGCCACCATGCTGGATGAGGGACTGGCCCTGGGCGTGGAGGCCCGGGTGGAGTTCCTGGTACTTCCCGATGGCTCCCTACAGGCCGTAGAGATCGAGACCGACGCTAGCGGCTACTAGGCCCAATAGCCCTCGTTGTATGAGGCCCGGCTAAACGCCGGGCCTCTTCGCTAGCGGAAACCGCCAAGGGCCCAGGAAGTTGCAAGCCCCCATGCCGGGGTAGAATTGACAGCGCCTGGGGAGCCTTTTACAATTGCTTAGAGTCTAGTCCTCTGGTGCTCAGGAAGGTATCTTAGGAGCTGAAACAAGCGAGGAGGTATATTGTGGCGACCAGGGCGTATATTCTCATCGAAACCGGCGTAGGGAAGACCAGGGACGTCTTGGAATCTATTCGGTCTCTCTCTAACATGGTCTCCGTTGACGCCGTCACTGGCCCCTACGATATCATTGCTGTAGCTGAGGCAGGAGACCTTAACGCTATCGGTGATATCGTGACCTCCAGAGTACACCGCATACCCGGAATAGCCCGAACAGTCACCTGTCTGGCGGTGGACGTGGGGTAGACAGGTAGGCTGTGGACTTCACGCTTTCCCTCGATGAAGAGAGCTTCCGGGATGAGTTGCGTGCTTTCCTGAAGACAGAGTTGCCCCCTGATTGGGAAGGCGAAGATGAAGAAGGCTCAGATGAAATCTGGGCCTTCGGTCTGCAGATAAGGAAGAGGTTTGCTCAGCGGGGATGGCTGACCATGCATTGGCCCCCCGAGCATGGCGGTCAGGGGGCTTCCCACATCAAGCAGGCTACTTTTGTGGAGGAGTTCGCCTATTCCCGGTCCCCGGGCCGGGAGATCTACGGCCCCTACATTGTGGGCCCCACTCTTATGCTCTACGGTACTCCCGACCAAAAGGCCTATTTCTTGCCCCGCATCGCTCGCGGAGAGATCACCTGGTGCCAGGGCTTCTCTGAGCCTGGCGCTGGCTCCGACCTGGCCGCCCTTGCCACCAGGGCGACCGAGGAGGGGGATGATTTCGTCATCAATGGCCAGAAGGTGTGGACCAGCTATGCTCACCGGGCGGACTGGATGTTTATGCTCGCTCGGACTGATCCCCAGTCGGCCAGACACCGAGGCATATCCTATTTCCTGCTACCCATGAACACTCCGGGGCTGGAGGTGCGCCCCCTGCCCAATATGGCCGGGGTGCACGCCTTCAACGAGGTCTTCTTCGACAATGTCCGTGTCCCCAGGAAATATCTCATCGGGGAGAAGGACCAGGGATGGTATGTCGCCATGGCCAGCCTGAATTTCGAGCGCTCCGGGGCCGAATACCCGGGCTCCTGCCGCCGGCTGGTGGAAGACCTGGTGAAGTACAGCCGGGAGACCCAGCGCCAGGGGAGACCTCTAACCGCGGACCCTATCCTGCGCCACAAGCTGGCGGAGGGGGCCGTGGAGGCACAAGTGGCCCACTGGCTTGCCTTTCAAGTGGCCTGGCTTCAGGGCAAGGGCCTGGTGCCCGATAAGGAGGCGGCCGCCTCCAAGACCTTTGGCAGCGAGCTCCTGCAAAGGCTGACCAACACCGGCCTCCAGGTCCTGGGCCTCTACGGACAGCTCGAGCCGGGTAGCTCCTGGGCACCCCTGAAGGGCCGCTTGCTGCGTCTCTGGTTCTACGCTATCGGCCGCACTATGGCCGGGGGCACCTCAGAGGTACAGCGGCTGATCATCGCTACCCGGGGGCTGGGTCTCCCCCGATGATGCGCCTATCACCACAAGCCATGAGGAGGATGAGATGGACCTAGGCTTCACTGAAGAGCAAGAGATGCTGCGCAAGTCTACCCGGGACTTCCTGGAGAAGGAATGCCCCAAGAAGCTGGTCCGGGATATGGAAGAGCACCCCACGGGCCATTCCCCAGAGCTTTGGAGCAAGATGGCCAATTTGGGCTGGCTGGGCTTGCCCTTCCCCGAAGGGTATGATGGCATGGGCTACGGCTTCCTGGACCTGTGCGTGCTCCTGGAAGAGATGGGCCGCGCCCTGTTGCCGGGTCCCTTCTTCTCCACGGTGGTGCTCGCAGGCCAGGCCATCCTGGAATCGGGCAGCGAGGAACAGAAGCGGGAGTTGCTCCCGAAGATTGCCAATGGCGAGCTGGTTATGGCCCTGGCCTGGACGGAGCCAGCGGCCAGCTATGCGCCCTCAGGCATCCGCCTCAAGGCCCAGGCCCAGGGGGATAGCTACATCCTCAACGGCACCAAGCTTTTCATCCACGATGCCCATGCCGCTGGACTCTTGCTGGTGGCCGCCCGCACCGGGGGCACACCTCGTAGCGCCGAGGGCATTACGCTATTCCTGGTGGATGGCCGTTCACCGGGCACAAAGACGACGCCCCTGGCCACCATCGCCTCGGACAAGCAGTGCGAGGTCTCCTTCCGGGGCGTGGCCGTGCCCCGGGGGAACATCCTGGGCGGGCCAAGCCAGGAGGGCAAGGGCTGGCCCGTGCTGGAGAAGCTATGGCTCAGGGGTGCCGTGGCCGAGTGCGCGCGCATGCTGGGCGGGGCGCAGTGGGTCCTGGAGACAACCGTCCAGTATGCTAAGGAGAGGGTACAGTTCGGGCGGCCTATCGGCAGCTTCCAGGCCATCCAGCACTACTGCGCCAACATGGCCATCGATGTGGATGGGGCGCGCTATATCACCTACGAGGCGGCCTGGGCCATAGACAAAGGTCTCCCCGCCGTCATGGCGGCGGCCAGAGCCAAGGCCTGGGTCAGCGAGGCCTATCGGCGTACCTGCGCTACGGCCCATCAGGTACATGGCGCTATTGGCTTCACCAAGGACCACGATCTCCAGCTCTACACCCGGCGGGCCAAGGCGGCGGAGGTCCGCTTTGGCGATACCGAACACTTCAGGGAGGTGGTTGCCCAGCAGCTCGGCCTCTAGCCAGGCCAGCTCTCATATGCTCGCTACCGGCGAAGAGATAGAGATAGCAGCCTTCAATAGCGAGCCCCTGGCCCGCATGTGGGCGGAGGCGCTCTGCCGGGAAGGTGTGCCCAGCCTGGTGAGGTCCAAAGGCATAGGCCCCGCTGAGTGGGGTTCCGCCGCCCATCAGCCGCACGGCCTTTACGTGCTCCCCCAGGAGGAGGAGCGGGCACGGGCGCTGGTCCCCCAGGAGTACCAGGTATGGCCCCCTCCTCCTGAGAGACCCCGGGCCGCTTTCAGCCTCCGCCCGCTGATCTACGTGGTCTCCTTTGCCCTTATGGGCCTCCTCCTCTGGCTGTACCTCTCCCAATAACACTGGCTGCGCCCTGTCCTGAATCTCCCACGCTATTTTGCTACAATTGCATATAAATGCCCTTACTTGTCAGGGCACAGGAGGGAGGATACTATGGGCGATAGCTACAACTACGAGACTCTCCAATACAGCGATGACCTCTTCCGGCGCTGGCGGGACCTGTTCCGGGCGGGCGACGAGGCCCCGGACTTCACCGGGCGCACTCTGGACGGCGGCACAGTCCGTCTCTCGGACTTTCGGGGGAAGGCCCACGTCCTTCTGGAGTTCGGCGCTATTACCTGACCCCCCTTTGTGGCGGAGGTTCCGCCCATGGAGCAGCTCTACCGGGAGTTCCGCCCCCGGGGGGTCGAGTTCTTCACTGTCTATACCCGGGAGCCTCACCCTGGGGAGAACTACCCCCACCACACCTCCTATGAGCAGAAGCTAAGGCACGCCGCTGATTGCCGGCAGCAGGACGGCATCGCCGTCCCTGTTATCGTGGACAGTATAAACGGGGAGGTCCACCGGGCCTATGGCCTGCTGCCCAATATGGTCTATATCATTGACCGGCGGGGCCGCATCTTCTACCGCTCTCAGTGGACGTTGCACCAGGAGATCAGGGCATCTCTGGGAGAGCTGGTGCTCATGGAGTCGGCCCGCGCCCGGGGGGAGAGGCTGCGCCTGGTCTATTCTGAGCGGCTAGGGCTGCGGGAAGCCTACGAGGGCACCTTTGAGCGGGTGCTGCGGCGGGCCGGCCCCCAGGCTATGGCCGACTACCAGCGCCTCCTGGGAAGGGCCAAGCCCACCCCTTCCCCCTAGACGGGGGAAGGTTAGATGAGGGTGCCCCTCGGATATAGATTCCTCGCCCTTCCCGGTCAGGAAGGGGGGCAGGGGGAGGGTCTGAAGAATTTCTCCGTAGCCTGCCAGTGTTAAACCCCAGAAGTCGGAGTGCCAAGTAGTCTCCTCTCCTCAGGAGGGAGAAGACTAAAGCCCGCCCTTAGAGGTGCCCTCTGGGTACCAAGGGCTGAGGGGACGCCGCTGGATTTGCCCATCGGTCACCC
>JACPQK010000116.1 GCA_016190535.1 Chloroflexota bacterium
GTGTAGATGCCCAAGCCCAGAAAAACGCCACCCACCGGGAAGGCCCACGCCCGGTGCGAGCGCAGGCCCAGGAAGAGGAAGTAGAGGGCCGCTATCTCCATGAGGGGCAGGGAGACCACGGGATGGGCGATGCGGCTGAAGTGGATGTGCCAGTAGGACAGGGCGAGGAGGGCTGCCGCTACCAGGCCCACCCTCTGGTTGAACATCTGCCGGCCCAGGAGGTACATCAGGGGCACGGCGACCGTGCCCAGCAGGGCGGTAGTCAGCCTGACAGCGAAGGGGCTGGCCCCCAGGAACTTGAAAACCAGCGCCATGACATAGACCGTACCCCCCGGCTGGCCCAGGGCCACTCGGAGGTAGGGGCCTAACCAGCCCTCCTGGAGCACCCGCTGGGCGAAGATGCCGGCGTGGGCCTCGTCCCCGTGGAGGCCGGGGGGCAGGGCCTCCAACCGGTAAATACGGAGAAAAGCGGCCAGCCCGGTCAGGCCCAGGACCAGGGTCGCCTCCCAGAGCCAGGTGCGTCTACTCTGCACAGTGGCATTCTAGGCAGTGGGGAGACGGAAATCAAAGTCCTCCCCTCAAGACCATACCCCAGAATTAAGCCTGGGGTATGCCCAAACCTTACCCGAATTGCCTTTTGGTCTCCCCGATGCTAGCATGATGGCTGTGAACGCCTTCACCGATATGATTTCAGGCTAGGGCAAAGGAGGGGCGATAGCTGTGAGCGATCGGAGGGGGGAGCTGGCCCGGCTACGGGAGCAGTCCCGGCTGGGGGGAGGGGCCAAGCGCATCGAGCAGCAGCACGCCCGGGGCAAGCTCACCGCTCGGGAGCGCCTGGACCTCCTCCTGGACGAAGGCTCTTTCCGGGAGCTTGACTCCTTTGTTACCCACCGCACCACCGAGTTCGGCCTGGCCGAGCAGAGGCCACCGGGGGACGCTGTGGTCACCGGCTATGGGAAAATAGAGGGGCGCACCGTCTTCGTCTTCTCCCAGGACTTCACCGTCCTCGGCGGCTCCCTCTCCGAGGTAGTGGCCGAGAAAATATGCAAGGTCATGGATTTGGCCCTGAAGAACGGCGCTCCCCTCATCGGCCTGGACGACTCCGGGGGTGCCCGCATCCAGGAGGGGGTGCTCTCCCTGGCGGGCTATGGCGACATCTTCCTGCGCAACACCCTGGCCTCCGGCGTCATCCCTCAGATATCCGTTATCCTGGGCCCCTGCGCCGGAGGTGCGGTCTACTCCCCGGCCATCACAGACTTCGTGTTCATGGTACGGGGCATTGGCCAGATGTACATCACTGGCCCGGACGTCATCAAGGCGGTGACAGGGGAGGAGGTCACCCACGAGCAGCTCGGGGGGGCGGACGCCCATTCCGGCCGCAGCGGGGTATCCCACTTTGCCCTCGATAGCGAGCAGGAGTGCCTGGCCCAGGTCCGCCGACTCCTCTCCTATCTGCCCTCCAACAACATGGAGGACCCCCCCGCCATGGAGCCTGGCGATGACCCCGAGCGCCGGGACGAGGCCCTGCTTACCATCGTCCCCGAGGACCCCTCCAGGCCCTACGACATGCGGGAGGTAGTCCTGCGCACTGTGGATAATGGCGACTTTATGGAGGTGCACCAGGGCTTCGCCCCCAGCATTATCGTGGGCTTCGCCCGGATGGACGGCAAGCCGGTGGGCATAGTGGCCAACCAGCCCGCGGCACTGGCGGGCGTGCTGGACATAGACTCCTCAGACAAGGGTGCCCGTTTTGTCCGCACCTGCGACTGCTTCAACATCCCCCTGGTCACCCTGTGCGATGTCCCTGGCTTCTTGCCCGGCACCACCCAGGAGTATGGGGGCATCATTCGCCACGGGGCCAAGATGATCTTCGCCTACGCCGAGGCCACGGTGCCCAAGGTGAGCATCATCACGCGCAAGGCCTATGGGGGCGCCTACATCGTCATGTCCTCCAAGCACCTGCGGGGGGACATCAACTACGCCTGGCCCGCCGCGGAGATTGCCGTCATGGGGCCGGAGGGTGCGGTAAACATCGTCTTCCGGGACGAGATAGCGAAGGCGGAAGACAAGAAGGCTACCCTCAAGAAACTAGTAGAGGAATACCGAGCCAGGTTTGCCAACCCCTACCTGGCGGCGGCGCGGGGCTATATAGACGAGGTAATAGACCCCCGGGAGAGCCGGCCCCGGGTCATCCGGGCGCTGGAGATGCTGGAGAACAAGCGGGACACCCTCCCCTCCAAGAAGCACGGGAACATACCGCTATAAGAGGGATGGTGTCATTCTGAGAGGACCTTTTCATGGCCCTTCGGCGGGCTACTACCGCGTAGCAAAATCGTGGAGAGAAGGAGTATGCGAGCTCCTGGTAGGTCGAGGTCCCGCCCTGAAGGGCGGGGCTATGTTACACGACAGGAATGCTATATGGGCGTCCCTGAAGGTACTAGCCCTGGCCTTCAGGCCAGGGCTACGAACCCATGTCATGCCGGTTTTGACAGGAGCGAAGAATCCGTAGCCTCTGCACTGGCACCTCGCCTGGGTACGGATTCTTCAGTCGCGGAGTTCACCCTCGAGCGCAGCGAAGGACTCCCTCAGAATGACATGATGTGGCGAGCGGAGTTGCTCCAGGCTTCAGCCTGCGACAAAGGCAGTTCATGAAATTGCGGTTAGGTGTCTTTCTGAGCGAAGCGAAGAATCTGTAGCCCTTGGGATGGCACTCCGCCTGGGCACGGATTCTTTGGTCGCGGAGTTCACCCTCGAGCGCAGCGAAGGGCTCCCTCAGCACCTGTCTTGAAAGTCAAGCATTAGTGGGCCTCCTGGGCGGCAGAGTGCCAGGGCGTATGGTGTTTGAGCATGGCATTGAGGA
>JACPQK010000115.1 GCA_016190535.1 Chloroflexota bacterium
ACGGGGAGTATAACGATGTAATCCTTCAGGCCAACCGGCTGTGCAACGACTACGGCCTGGAGACCATGGGCTTGGACCGCGTGAACAAGTGGCTCGCCACGTGCCACCGGGAGGGCAAGCTGACGGAAGAAGACACGGATATCCCCCTCTCTAAGAGGGGCAGCCTGGAGTACATGGAGACCCTGGTGCGCAAGATAGCCCTCCGGGAAGGCTTTGGGGACCTCCTGTCCCAGACGCCAGCCAAGATAGCGGAAAAGACCGGGGGTAGTGCCGATGACTTCCTCGGGGGCTACAACCCGGGCGTAGAGGGCCGGGGCCGCCCGCTCCGGGCAGACCCCAGGGCGTACCTCTATTCGGCCATCCCCTGGGCCATGGAGCCCCGGGAGGCCAACATGCAGAACTGCGGTATCCGCGATGTGGTGCGCCAGTGGAATATGTGGGTCCTCAAGACGCTCCCGCCCCCCGATGGTTTCACTGTGGGAGCCCCCCACCCCTTCTTCCTGGGTATAGTCATCCAGGACGCCAAGGCCCTCCAGGAGGGTGTTGATGGAGCCTTCCTATCCACCAAGGCGCTGCGGGAGATTGCCCGCCGGTTCTGGGGTGGCGAGCTGGCGGTGGACTTCTCCACCTACGAGGGCAAGGCCCTGGCCGCAAAGAAAGTGGTAGACAGGGCCTATGCCATAGAGAGCATGATCCTGTGCCGGATGAAATGGCCTATCACCGCTGTCCACTATTCCGAGGACCACGTGGGCGACCCCGCCCTGGAGGGCAAGGTGCTCTCAGCGGTGACCGGGCGAGATTTCGATGAGGAGGAGTACCTCAAGATAGGCGAGAGGGCCTTCAACCTGGCCAGGGCGAGCTGGGCCAGGGACGGCCGGGCGGGAAGAGAGAATGACAAGCTGCCCGAGTTCTGCTTTACCACACCCTGTCACATGCAAAGCGGTAACCCCGACTGCCTGCAGCCGGGCCGCAACGGGATGCTCATCTCCCTCAAGGGCAATATGCTGGACAGGAAGAAGTTCGAGAAGATGCTGGACGAGCACTACCAGCTTAGAGGCTGGGACGTGGCCACCGGCCTACAGACAAGGGAGCAGCTAAAGGAACTGGGTCTGGGAGACATGGTCCCAGCCATGGAGCAGCGGGGGATTGTGGTCTAGGCGGCAGCTTGACCAGGGCCTGATGGAGGGAACGTTATGGCAGGGACACACGGGTATGCGGGCAAGATCCTGAGGGTAGACCTGAGCAGCAGGAAACTGACGGACATCCCCACCAGCTACTACGCCGAGAGGTTTGTGGGGGGCCGGGGGCTGGCTGGCAAGATCTACTGGGACGAGGTGCCCGCTCAGGCGAGCGCCTTCGACCCGGAGAACCGGCTCATAATCGTTACCGGGCCCCTGGGGGGTTTTCCTGGCTTGTCCGGTTCCCTCTGTCAGGTCCACGCCAAGTCGCCGTGTACCACCCCCGAGACGTTCTCCTACGGCCACTCCGCCGGCTTCTGGGGTGCTCGCCTGAAGCTAGCCGGCTATGATGCCGTGGTAGCCAGCGGCAAGTCCGAGAGGCCGGTCTACCTCTTCATGCGGGATGGCCAGGTCGAGCTCAGGGATGCCTCCCACCTTTGGGGCAGGGGGACAATCCAGGTGCGCCAGATGCTGAAGGCAGAGCTGGGGAGCCAGGTGAACGTCCTGGCCGTCGGCCCCGCTGGGGAGAACCTGGTTACCTTCGCCAACATCGTGGGAGAAGGGGACTCCAGTGTTGGTGGGGGTATGGGGGCGGTCATGGGGTCCAAGGGGCTCAAGGCCATAGTCGTATGGGGGAACAAGAGGCCCACAGCAGCCCGGCCCGAGGAGCTCCGGGGTCTGGTCGAGCAAATTCGACAGATGGACAGGGGAAGGGAGACGTGGCTCAGTGGCCATCCCCATATCAAGGGGCTAAAGGAGAAGCCCTATCGCTGCTGGGGCTGTATAAGCTATTGCATCAGGAACATCGCCGAGACCAGCGATGGCGTGAAGTCGAAGCGTCTCTGCCATTCGGGCGACTTCTACGGGAGCGACGTCCTGAGATACTACGGGGAGTATACCGAAGTCGCACTTCAGGCCGGCAGGCTGTGCAATGACTATGGCCTGGAGACCATGAGCCTGGACCGCATGACCAAGTGGATGGCGGCCTGCCACCGGGAGGGCAAGCTGACGGAGGAGGACATCGACATCCCCCTTTCCAAGAGGGGCAGCCTGGAGTACATGGAGACCCTGGTGCGCAAGACCGCCCTCCGGGAGGGGTTTGGAGACATCCTGGCCGGGGGACCCGCCAGGTGTGCCGAGTACGCGGGAAGCGGTACCGATGACTTTGTCGGGGGGATAGTGTATGGTCGGGGCCGCCCGCTGCGGGCGGACCCCAGGGTGTATCTCTCTTCGGCCATCCCCTGGGCCATGGAGCCCAGGGAGGCCAACATGCAGCACAGCGGGATTCACGACGTGCTACGGCGATGGAACCACTGGCTCCTCAAGATGCTCCCCCCACCCGATGGTTTCACTGAGGGAGCTCCCCACCCCGTTTTCCCGGGCATGGCCCTCCAGGACGCCACGGCCCTCCAGAAGGCTATTGATAAAACTTACCTGTCGACCAAAGCGTTGCGGGAGATTGCCCGCCGGTTCTGGGGTGGCGAGCTGGCGGTGGACTTCTCCACCTACGAGGGCAAGGCGCTGGCCGCCAAGAAAGTAGTGGACAGGGCCTATGCCATAGAGAGCATGATCCTCTGTCGCCTGAAATGGCCCTTGAGCCATGTCCCCTATTCCGAGGACCACGTGGGCGATCCCGCCCTGGAGGCCAGGGTGCTCTCGGCGGTGACGGGGAAGGACATTGATGAGGAGGAGTTCCTCGCGATAGGCGAGAGGGCCTTCAACCTGGCCCGGGCCAGTTGGGCCAGGGACGGCCGGGCGGGAAGAGAGCACGACAGGGTGCCCGAGTTCTGCTTTACCACACCCGTACATGCGCAAACCAGCAACCCTGACTGCCTGGTGCCGGGCCGCAACGGCATGCTCATCTCCCTTAAGGGCAATATGTTGGACAGACAGAAGACCGAGAAGATGATGGACGAATACTACCAGCTTAGGGGCTGGGACGTGGCCACCGGCCTCCAGACAAAGGAGCAGCTAAAGG
>JACPQK010000119.1 GCA_016190535.1 Chloroflexota bacterium
CCAGGTTATCATGGGCCGGAACCCAGGAGGCCACACTCTGGCCACAGAACTCGTAGTAGGCCTCGTCCACGACCACCAGTGGCCCAACCTCCAGCAGGGACTTGAGCTCGTCAGGGGGAGTCAAGGTGCCGGTGGGGTTATTGGGGTTGGCCACGAAGATGACCTTGGTGCGGGAGTCCACAGCCTCCAGTATAGCTTTCACGTCCAGGCTAAAGTCCTGTCTACGCGGCACCTCCACCACACTGCCGCCGCAGACCATGGTGGAGAAATCGTACATGCCAAAGGTGGGGACGGAGTTTACCACCCTATCGCCCGGCTCTAATAGCAGCCGGAGCAGCAGGTCGATGATCTCGTCGCTGCCGCTGCCAGCAACGATGTGCCCCGGTCCCAGGCCCACGTAGCTTGACAGGTCCTGGCGCAGGGCCGACTGAGCGGGGTCGGGGTAGATGTGGAAGTGGGGATAGCCGGCCAGGGCGGCGCGCACACGAGGGGAGCAACCGTACGGGTTCTCATTGCCGTCCAGCTTGATTATCCCTTCAGAGGGTATCCCCAACTGCCGGGCGAGCAGGTCCGGGGCCTCAATGGCCTGGTAGGTGGGTAGCGTAGCCAGGTTCCGGCGCACCAGACCCTGCCAGGCTTCAGCCTCGGGCCTGTCCCCAGCGCTCATGGGAAGAGCCTCTCCAACCGCACCTCGAGGGCCCGGGCGTGGGCGGTCAGGCCCTCGGCGCGGGCCAGACGGGCGGCAGAGGGACCGTTGGCCCGGAGCGTGGCTCCATCAGCGGCTACCACGCTGGTCACCTTTAGGAAGTCATATACCGTAAGGGGTGAGGCATAGCGAGCGGTGCCCCCCGTAGGCATGACGTGGCTAGGGCCAGCGACGTAGTCCCCGAGGGCCTCGGGGGAAGTCTCTCCCAGGAAAATCCCCCCGGCGTGGCGTAGCCTGGCCCGGAGAGGCCTTGCATCCTGCACCAGGAGGCAGAGGTGCTCTGGAGCATAGGCATTGGCCATCTCCACGGCCTGGCCCATATCCTCGACGACAATGGCGGCACCTTGTGAGGCCACGGCCTGTCCGGCGATATCCCGCCGCTCCAGGGTGGCGAGCTGCCTATCCACCTCCCTCACCGTAGCCTGCGCTAGCTCCAGGGAGGTGGTGATCAGGATAGGCGAAGCCAGAGGGTCATGCTCCGCCTGGGCCAAAAGGTCGCTGGCACACAGCACTGGGTCTGCCGACGCATCGGCCAGCACCAGGGTCTCCGTAGGCCCCTGGATGCCGTCCACCCCTACCTGGCCGAATACGGCCTTCTTGGCCAACTGCACAAAGATGTTGCCCGGGCCGCATACTTTGTCCACCCGCGGCACGGCCTCGGTGCCCCAGGCCAGGGCAGCGATAGCCGCCGCCCCCCCCACCTGGAAGAGGCGGTCTACACCGGACAGCTCCGCCGCCAGGAGCACTACCGGGGGCACGCCTCCGGCCCGCGGCGGCGTGCAAATCACCACCTCCTGGACTCCCGCCACCCGGGCCGGTATGGCCGTCATCAGCACGGTAGAGGGGTACGAGGCAGCGCCGCCCGGTATGTAGAGTCCCACCCGCTCCAGGGGACGCACCACCTGGCCGATGCCGTCCATGTCGAAGTCGTGAGGCCCAACCTCAAGCTGACGGAGATGATAGGACCGGACCCGCTCCGCCGCCTGCTCCAGGGATCGGACTACGTCCGGGTCCACTTTCTCCCTGGCTGCTGTCCAGGCACCCTGAGGCACCTCCAGGGTTTCCAGAGTCACGCCGTCCAGCACCCGGGCAAAGCGGAAGAGGGCGGCATCCCCGCCCTCCCTCACCTCGGCCAGGATGCGCTGTACCACCTCCTGGGCGCTCAGCTCGGAGCCAAAGGCCTGGCAGATGCGGTCGGCCACCGGCGGGGGCAGGTTGACAACCTCCAGCCCGCGGGACCTCCGCCGGAGGAAGTCCCTGGCCGCCTGAGAGTCCTGAATAATCCTCACTCCAGGTACTCCTGGGCAGCAGCGATGGAGCGCTCCACAGACTCCTGGCGGAAGCGGGCCAGCACGGGAGCGGGGACGTAGTCCACGATACGCTGGCGCATGGTAGCGAAGTCGGCCAGGAAGGTCGCTACAGCCTCTTCGCTGACCTTGCCCTGGGTCACCAGGAACCGCTGGGCGTACTGGCTGAAACGCTCCCAGGAAGGTTCCCGCTGGGTAGCCCCCACGATAAACTGTCGCCAGCGGCCATAGTCTTCCGGGCTGATGAAGGGGATACCCGGCACTGTCGGATCATCCTGGATAACCTGGCGGATGGTGGCCATGACCTGGGGGTCCCTTTCCCGAAGGTCCAGCTCGTACTGGAGGGCCCGGTCCCACACCTGGACCAGGCCCCGGGAGTCCTCCGCTGCCTCGGTCCCAAAATAAGGCTGGTAGACCTGCATCACCCAGAGCTCATCGGTGATGAGGTGGCTCAAATAGCCGGCCACGAAAGTCTTGCTGGCCCCATCCAGCCCGGACCCCGGCGCCAGATGGGGATAGGCCTGGAAGAGGGCCTTCTGCCCGCTATTTCCCGTGGGATGAGCCAGATCGAAGAAATGGGTAGCCTCGCGGGCGGCCCCGGTGAGCAATCGGATATCAGGAGCGGTGGACCCCAGGTAGAAAGTACCGGTGTACCGTTGAAGGTCTGCCAGCTCAGGTTTGTCCCGGACTACCTCCCGAGCGATACTCAGGTGAAGGATGAGGGGGGGCAACAGCCTCACCCCTGGGCCAGTTCCTGGAGTAGGCGCTGGTAAGCCCTACATTCCCCTTCGAAAAGGTAGCTAGGCGAGGTGACCGTGATGCCGCTACCACCTCCCCCTCGCAAGTGGTCGATGGCCTCGGGGAGGCGCTCCCGGGGGATGACCACGGTTACCGCATACCAGCCCTGTTGCTGCACCCCTTTGCTGTATACCCGGCTTACGGTGGGGCCCTCCAGGCCAGCGACCTGCGGTAGCCGGGTGACCCTCTCCACTACGGCCTGCTCTGACTCCCCCTGGAGATTGGCAGTAAGGCTGAGGAACCTGGCGGCCCGGCGGCGGGCCTCGAAACGCTCCAGCACCAGCCGGGTGGCCTCCAGCTTGGCTTCATCCTCCCGCAAGGCATCCCTGTTGCCGATGAGGCAGGCCTGGGCGCGCACCAGAGTGCCGTCGCTAATGGTCTTCAGCCGGTTCTCCCGAAGGGTGACCCCCGTGGCTGTTATGTCCACAATGATATCGGCATACCCCATGCTGGGGGCTGCCTCCATGGCTCCAGCGGCTTCCACCAGGGAGAAGTAGTTGATCCCCGTTCGGTAGAAGAAGCGCTGCACCAGGCGCGGGTACTTGGTGACCACCCGCAGCTCGCGCCCCTTCTCCCTCCAGGCCAGCGCCAGGTCTGCCAGGTCGGCCATAGCGGTTACGTCAATCCAGGCATCGGGCACGGCGACCACCAGCTCACAGTGGCCGTACCCCAGGTCCTCCATCAGAATAAGGGAAGGGCCTCCATCCCTCCGGTCCTCGAAGTAGCGCTCCAGGCCCACTATCCCCAGGTCCACGCTACCCTCTTCTACCTTGTCCGGGATATCCGCCGAACGTTGGAAAAGCACCAGCGCCTGGGACAGGCCCGAGATGGCAGCAGTATAGCGCCGGGAGCTTGCCCGCTCTACCGGAAGACCACAGGCCTCCAGAAAGCGAAGGCTTGGCTCGTGGAGCTCGCTGTTGCTGGGCAGGGCGAAGCGCAGCATGCTATCCTAACGCCGGCTGGCCAGCGCCGCCTCCACCACCTCCAGGGTATAGGCAAAGCCCAGAGCCGGGGTATCCTCGCTGCCCCCCAGAGCCTTGACCAGGCCATCGTAGCGGCCACCCCCACCCAAGGGCCGGCCATCGCCGGGGCCGAAAAGGTCGAAGACCACGCCGGTATAGTAGGCCAGGCCGCGGGCCAGGCTCAGGTTCAACTCCACCTGTACCCCAGGCAACTGCCGGGGAGACAGCCGGGACACCAGGTCTCGCAGCCCGGTAAGGGCACCTGGCCCCACGCCTGGGCCCGAGGACAGCAGCCTATCAAGCTGCGGCAGGACCACCTCCGGCTCCCCCTTCAGCGCGGACAGCTCTTTCAAGAAGGCGAGGGCCGCGTCAATCCGGGCTGGCTCATCGGCCGCATAGAGCTTTTCCAGGTAGCGCGAGACGATCTCCTCGGTATCCCTGCTACCTACCAGCCCACCCATGCCCCCCAGCATCCTCTCCACCACTCGATAGGCATCCCTGGGAGATACCTCCGCAGGCAGAGGTATCTCGCTCGAGCGCCCATAGAGGCCCAGCCGGGCCATCTCCTCTTGAAGCTTCGCTCCGTCTCCGCTGGACAGGGTGGATACGTGGCCCACCAGGAACCAGCGGGTACGCTCCGAGAGGCCGAAGCCATCCAGGAGCCGGGACAGCACGCCCAGATGCCCAAGCTGAAGACGGAGGGGAGACACGCCCAACCGGGACAGGCCGCTACAGGCCAGACCGATCACCTCGGCATCAGCATCCAGAGAGCTGTCGCCAATAAGCTCAGCGCCCACCTGGGTAAACTGACGAGGTCTACCGGCGTCCTCCTGGTAGCGGAAGACGGGGCCAGCGTATTGCCAGCGCACCGGTGGAGCGGCTGCCCCTTCGATATAGGCCCGGATAACGGAGGAGGTGAACTCGGGACGCAAGCTGACCCGGTTACCCCCCAGGTCGGTGAAGCTGTAAAGGCGGGAGGCCAACTCGCCCCCAGACTTCTTCAGGAAGAGCTCAGTAGGCTCCAGGAGGGGGGTATCGATGGGTTGGTAGCCCTGGTGAGAAAGAAAACCACGCCAGGTTTCGCCCAGGGAGTGGGCCTCAAGCCACTCCTCGGCAAGCAGGTCGCGGGTGCCGTCAAGTCTGCGCATAGGTCAGGACTAATCGGTTTGTATTCTACATGAGCTAGCCAGCCCCTTCAACTGAGGTAGCAGCACAATAGTACAGGTCTGGGCAGTGCCTATAGCCTTCTGAGGCGCAGGCGCAGCAGGCCCTTGATGTCCTCCCAGGCGGTACGCAGGACCTTGACCCGGCTATCGGGGTCCTCCTTCCAGGTCACAGGGATCTCCTTGATGCGGTACCCCTTGCGATGGGCCAGCAAGAGCAGCTCGGTATCGAAGAACCAGTTGGTGTTGCACACCAGGGGAAGCAACTCCCTCGCCGCCCGCTGGCTCAGGGCCTTGAAGCCGCACTGGGCATCCCGGAAGGTCACCGTGGGGAACATGGCCCTGATCAGCAGGTTGTAAGCCCTGGAAGTAAACTCTCGCTTGAAGGAGCGCTTTATCTGAGCGCCGGGGGCCAGGCGGGAACCGATGGCGATGTCGAAGCCCTCCTGCTCTATGGCGGAGATCAGGGGTTGCAGGGCCTCCAGCCCGGTGGAGAGGTCTACGTCCATGTAGGCCAGGATGTCCGCGGAGCTCTCCAGCCAGGCCCGTCTCAGTGCCCGGCCCCGGCCCTTCTGCTCCAAACGGATATAGGTGACCCTCTGGTAACGTTTGGCTATGTTGCGGGCGATCTCCAGAGTGCTATCGGTGGAGCCGTTATCGGCAATGACCACGTTCCAGGGACAGAGGAGGTGCTCCTGGAGGTAGCCCCAGAGCTGGGGGACCCGTGTAGGCAGGTCCTTCTCCTCGTTATAGACCGGGATGACCACATCTACCCGGCTCATACCGCCTCCAAGTAGGGGATCAGCTCATGGGCCACCACAAAGGGGTCAGTGGCCACCACAGGGTTAGCGTAGATCTCCATGGTGCCGATGTCCGAGG
>JACPQK010000118.1 GCA_016190535.1 Chloroflexota bacterium
AACATCGCCTCCCCGGCGGGCCTGCGCGGGGTGCCCACCTTTGGCCCTTACGGGGCAGCCAAGGCCGCGTTGATCAACGCCACCTGGACGCTGGCCGTGGAGCTGGCCAAGCATGGCATCCGGGTCAACGTGGTGGTGCCCGCCTTTGTACCCCGGCCCGGTATCGCCTTTGGAGGAAATCCCGAGGAGCAGGCGGCCCTGGCCCGGCGAGTCGTGCCCATGGGGCGGGTAACCCTGGCCGAGGACGTGGCCGGTGCTATCCTCTGCTTCGCCTCCAACCTGACCAGCTACTCCACCGGGCAGATGCTCGTCTGCGATGGCGGCCGGCTCCTCACCAACCCCCTGGTCAGCAGCTAAGGAGGCCTGACCCCCGAGTAGCCTGAGCTAAAGCGCAGTGGTTAGGGGCACACCGTATGCCCGGAGAGTACCCGGCACTAGGGACCCCTTCGTCGTCTCGGCAACCGCCTAGTAGCGGCCGCCTCGCCCTCTTCCTCCGCCGCCGCCACCGCCACCCCGGTATCCGCCGCGGCTTCCCCCACCACCGTAGCCACCCCGGCCCCCGCCGCCAGCCTCACGCGGCCGGGCCTCGTTGACCGTCAGGGCCCTCCCCTTCAGGTCCTTGCCGTTAAGCCCGGCGATAGCAGCCCTGGCCTCCGCATCGCCCATCTCTACAAAGCCGAACCCTCGGGAGCGGCCCGAATAGGCATCCTTGACCACGGTTGCTGAAGCTACCGCCCCGTAGGCGCTGAACTCAGTACTCAGGTCTTCGTCGGTAACTTCAAAGGCCAGGTTCCCCACATAGATCTTCATGCGGCGCTCCTTCCACGCTCACTTACCCTCCCTTGGCAGCCCATGCTGCTTCTGCGTCCTTCGCTCTCCCCCACCACCTCTTCACCTGAAGGGTACCTCTCCCTCTGCGGGGACGCCGGAGGCCTTGGTCCATCACGATAAGCACAAAAGCCGCTAGCAGTTTAACACATCAACGACAGTAGCGAAAGCTTCAACACGGTTAAGCCGTAAACCCTGGACGCTTGAATAGAGACCGAAGTAAGCGCAAATGGGGTCCGGCGATTGCCTCACAGGTGGTATTTGATACCCCAAGCTGAAGTAGGGGCAGTTCATGAACTGCCCCTACTATGCCTACGGCTTCAGCCGTGGGTAGAGGAATCCACGGATTAGGGGCTAAGCAAGCTGGCCTAGTTGCTTTAACTTTTCTTTAACCTTTTTTATGACCTTCCTTTAACCTCTTGCCCTTGGCAGGCTCCTCTCCAGTGGCCGATACTGCGCCATAAGTTATCTTCCAACAAACTTTGGGCCAGGGAGGCATCCTATGAAAGAGCTCAGCGCCGCTATCATGGCCGGAGGCAGAGGAGAAAGGTTGGACGTCCTGGCCTGTGGCCGGACTAAGGCCACCCTCCCCTTCGCCGGCAACACCAGACTCATCGACTTTGTCCTGGACAACTGTATTCAGTCCAACGTGCAGCGCATCGCCATCCTCCTCCAGCACGAGGCTGCCTCCGTGTCCAACTACTTGAGCTGCCGTTTCTCCGGTGCCCCAGAGGGTAGGAGCGGCGAGATACGCCTCTGCCGAGGCATCCCCGGGACCTCTGGCGAATACCTGGGCACTGCCCACGCGGTATATATGAACCTGCCCTACCTTCTCGAGGAGGACCCGGAGGCGGTGCTGGTGCTGGCCAGCGACCATGTGTACTCCATGGACTACCGGAAGATGCTCGATTTCCACCGGGAACAGGAGGCCGCCGTGACAGTAGGCCTGGTAGAGGTCCCCCCGGCGCAGGCCAGCCGCTTCGGCATCGTTGACCTGGACCGCCAGGGCCGTATCCGTAGCTTTGAAGAAAAGCCGCAGCAGCCCAGAAGCTCTCTGGCCTCCATGAGCGTCTATATCTTCAGTCCCTGGGTCCTGGCCCAGCAGCTAGCTCGGGACGCGCAGGACCCCTCCTCAGTGCATGACTTCGGCCGCTCCATCCTTCCTGGCCTAGTAGAGAGACAGCGGGTATGCGGCTATCTCTTCCAGGGGTACTGGCGGGACGTGGGCACGATACAGGCCTACTGGCAGGCCCACATGGAGCTGCTCCGCGGCGAGGGGGCCTCAAGGCAAGGGGCAGGCGCCCCCTCCCAGGGCCTGGGGGAGAGAGGCAGCAGCCTGGCCTACCCCGGTTGCCTGGTGGAGGGCATGGTGGAGAACTCCGTGCTGTTCCCCGGCGTCAGGGTGGCCAAGGGGGCCCTGGTCCATAACTCCGTCCTGCTTTCAGGGGCCGTGGTGGAGGCGGACTGCATAGTGACCAACTCCGTCGTGGACGAGGGCGCCCGCATCGGCGCTCAGTGCTATATCGGCTTCCCCCAGGAAAAGGCCTCCAGCGCGAGGGCCAGCGGTGCTGAGGGCCGAGGCATAACGGTGCTCGGCCGCGATTCCTTTGTCCCTCGCGGCACGGCGGTAGGCTGCGGGTGCATTATTGAACCCCACGTGGCCCCCGGGGACCTGGCCTCTGCCGCAGTGCCGCCAGGCACCCGGGTTATAGCCCGGCAGAGAGAACCCCAGCTCGTGGAAGCCGCCTCCTGAGGGCGAGCGCCTGGGCACGGCCCTTCGAACGCAGTGTCGGTCCGAGACGCAGCATCGGACTCAGAAGCTATGCTCGAAGAGTCCGCCAGGCGGACAGACCCGTGAGAATTTGTAGGTCGGGTTTCCTAACCCGGCCGTAGCGGGCGGGCAGGTTGGAAAACCTGCCCTACGGAGG
>JACPQK010000117.1 GCA_016190535.1 Chloroflexota bacterium
AGCCCGGATGGCGTCCACCAGCTCCCGGCTGCTAGAATCCTTGAGTAGATAGCCCGCAGCCCCCGCCTCCAGCACGGCGAAGACATACTGGTCGTCGTCATAGGCCGAGAGGACCAGCACCGCCGTGGCAGGGGAGTGGGCCTTGATCCCCCGCGTGGCCTCCACGCCGCCCATCCGGGGCATGGCCATGTCCAGCAGCACGATGTCCGGCTTCAACTCCGCCACCTGGCGCACGGCCTCCTCTCCATCCCCGGCCTCGCCCACCACCTGAAAGTCAGGCTCATGCTCCAAGACGTGCCTGGTGCCTTCCCGCACCAACATGTGGTCGTCAGCCAGGAAGATACTTACTTTTCCGGTAGTCATGCCTTTCTACCCGCATTATAGGCAAGCCCGCTACGTCATTCAACCTATTGCCTGCCTACTTATTCTGGTAGTGCTCACAGCTTAATTGCCATATGTAATAGGTATGCCAGACGATACCCGAACCGAACATCCTTGCTATCTTGGCTTTAGGGAAGCATTGAAGTGCTGGTGGTGAGGGTGGAGGAAACGCCCTGTTTAACGAGAGAGGAGTAAAGATGAAAGAGCGTAACGTGAACACGGCCGCTGTGATCATGGTGGGGACTATGGGGCCAGCCATAGCGCTGCTATTGCCCCTGCTGTTGCTGGTGGGCTTTGGCCTCACGATAGTGGCGCTATTGGGCGTGACGGTAGTGCTGATAGTGCTGGCGGTGGGGGTATTTCTAGTGCCAGCCCTGTCCCGCCCCCAGCGAGGGGTGTGGGTCTCTGCCTTCAGCCCGGCACCGGTAGCTGCCCGAATAGCCGCCTACCAGGGGAGCTGCCCCCTGGGGATCTGCCAGGAAGGTAGGGAGTTCCTCTTCACGGGAGAGGGCAGTGATAAGCCCTGCCCCGCTGCTGCCCGGGCCCTGACACCCATGGTACAGCGCTGCCGCCAGGGGGAGCCACCCCAGGAGACAACACTCTTTAGCTCCAGGGTCTGCCAGGTGGCCTTCCAGGTCTATCCAGCGCCCCAGGCCCAGCCCGTAGCCGCCTGAGGGCCCACAAGGCCCCTGGGCCAGCTCGCCGCCACCTGGAATCTGCGGCCTAGCCCTTGATAACGCCCAGGGGTTTGACTTTGAGCACCTTCAGGGAGATGCCCGCCCTCTCGGTGATCTCTACGACATGGGCTACGTCCTTGTAGGCCTCCGAGGCCTCCTCCAGCAGGCCCACATAGCTTCCCGCCTGGACAGTGACGCCTTTAGCCCGCAGCCGGCCGGCGATGTCGGCGCCCCGGAGGGCCCGTTTCACCGCCGCCCGGCTCTGCAACCGGCCCGCGCCGTGGCAAGTAGAGCCAAAGGTCTCGGCCATAGCCCCTTCCGTGCCCACGGCGATGAAGGAGTAGCGGCCCATGTCTCCAGGGATGAGCACGGGCTGCCCAATGTCCCGGTAGGCCTGGGGAATCTCGGGGTGGCCCGGCGGGAAGGCCCGGGTGGCCCCTTTGCGATGGACGCACAGCCTCTGGCGACGGCCATGGACCTGGTGTTCCTCGATCTTGGCGATGTTATGGGCCACATCGTAGACGGTCTTTATCCCCAGCTCCCTGGGCGACTTCTCGAAGACCCTGCTGAAGGACTCCCTCACCCAGTGGGTGATGCACTGGCGGTTGGCCCAGGCGAAGTTAGCCCCGCAGGCCATGGCCGCCAGGTAGTCCTGCCCCTCCGGTGACCTTACCGGCGCACAGGCCAACTGGCGGTCAGGCAACTGTATGCCGTAGCGCCGGATCGCCTGGTCCATCACCTTGAGGTAGTCCTCGCAGACCTGATGCCCCAGTCCGCGGGAGCCGGTGTGGATCATCACCACTACCTGTCCCACGTCATAGATGCCCATGGCCCGGGCAGCCTCAGGCCGGTAGACCTCCTCCACCGCCTGGACCTCCAGGAAGTGGTTCCCAGCGCCCAGAGTCCCTAGCTGGGGAGCGCCCCGGCTCCTGGGCTTAGCGCCCACCTTCTCCGAGTCAGCGCCGGGCAGGCGGCCCTGGCTCTCGATGAACTCCAGGTCCTCCTGGAGGCCATAGCCCCGCTCCACTGCCCACTGAGCGCCTTTAACCAGCACCTTGTCGATCTCCCTGGCGTCCAGCCGCAACTTGCCTCCTACACCTACGCCGGAGGGTATGTTGGTATAGAGAGCGGCCACCAGGTCCTCCAGCCGGGGGCGGACCTCTTCCTCGGTGAGCTCCGTCCGCAGCAGGCGGACGCCGCAGTTGATATCGAAGCCAACGCCCCCCGGTGATACTACCCCGTCCTCCACCCGGGTTGCAGCCACGCCCCCAATGGGAAAGCCATAGCCCCAGTGGATATCGGGCATGGCCATAGAGCGCTCTACTATGCCGGGAAGAGTGGCCACATTGGCCACCTGCTCCAGGGACTGGTCCTGACTGATGAGGCGCATCATCTCCTCATCGGCATAGACCAGGCCGGGCACGCGCATACCTTCCTTGTAGCCCTGGGGCAGCTCCCAGCGGTAGTCGTCCACCTTGCGCACGGAACCCGTCCATTCCCTTACCGTCGCCATACCTCCACCCCCTTCCCTGGCAACCCCGAGAGTACCCACAGATAGATTCAGGCACAGCC
>JACPQK010000014.1 GCA_016190535.1 Chloroflexota bacterium
ATGAACTGGCCCAACTCCCCTCCCAGGATGCCCTCAGGGAAGCCGGGGTAGTTCTCCACCCGTTCGGTATCCACAATCTGTCCCCCGGGCACCCGTTTCTCCACCGCCAGGCACTTGAGGCGGGCCCGGGCGGCATAGAGGCCGGCGGTCAAGCCCGCCGGCCCGGCACCGATCACGACCAGGTCATACTCCCGGGCCATGCCTCATCTCCCACTCCACCTCGATAACATCCGACAGGGTACGGTAGTCCACCATACCCGAGAGGCGGACTGCCCCGTCGATGGCCACCACGGGCAGCGCCAGGTTGCGGGCGGTGATCTGCTCCTCCAACCCCGGATGACGCCCCCTCCCTCCAGGCTGAGAGAGGTCCACGTATTCCAGGGCCACCGTGCCCTCATAGCGCTCCTGGAGCCGCTTCTGGAGGAACTCCCAGGTCTCGGGAGGGACGCAGCCCATGCCGCAGGAGCCGGCATGCTGATGGTAGCGGGTGTCGTCCAGGACGGTGATGGCCAGCTTCTCCGCCAAGGGGCTACATTGCCTCCAGGATCTTCTTCAAGGCGGCCTTCCCCCGGAAACCCACGATCTGCTGCGCCGGCTTACCGTCCTTGAACAGGATGAGGGTCGGTATGCTCAGGATGGAGTAGGCGGCAGTGACCTTGCGGTTCTCCTCCACGTTGAGCTTAACGAAGTCCACTTTACCCGAGTACTCCTGCGCCAGCTCCTCGAAGACGGGGGCCAGGGCTACGCAAGGGGGGCAATGATCGCCCCAGAAGTCCACCAGGACAGGTCTGCCTGCCTTGAGGACCACAGTCTCGAAGTTGCTGTCATTGGCTGACGGGACGTTCGCCATATCTCCTCCCGAGCTTTAGCTTATATCTCTCGTCCCTCATTTTCAAGGGTTTGCCTCGTCGATCCTCGCAAGAATAGAACTAGCGCCCTAACCCTCTCCCAGAGGGCGAGGGGGCTGGAGAAAGCGGGATTACAGACGTCTGCTTGGCTTTGGGGCTAGGAGGCCTTGGCCAGGGCTTGCGTGGAGCCCAGGTCCAGGGGAACGCTCGGCCCCATAGTGGTGGTCAGGTGAGCGCTCCGGATGAACTGCCCTTTCACCCCGGAAGGACGGGCTTCGGTCACGGCGGACACAAGGGCGGAGAGGTTCTCCAGGAGCTTGTCCTCCGGGAAGCTGGCCTTGCCGATGGGCACATGCATGATGGAGGTCCGGTCCACCCGGAACTCCACCCGGCCCAGGCGGGCCTCTCCGATCACGTGGGGCAGGTCTTGAGGCTGACATATGGTGCCCGACTTGGGGTTGGGCATGAGGCCTCGCCGGCCCAGGATGCGGCCCAAACGGCCTACTTTGCCCATCAAGTCGGGGGTAGCCAGGGCGGTGTCGAACTCCAGCCATCCCTCCTCGATCTTCTTGATGAGATCATCGCTGCCTACATAGTCGGCCCCAGCCTCTTCTGCCATCTTGACGGCCTCTCCCTGGGCGAAGACCAGCACCCGCACGCGCTTACCCAGGCCCGCGGGGAGGATGGCCGTACCCCGCACCTGCTGGTCGGAGCGGCGGGGGTCCACATTGAGGCGCATGTGAAGCTCCACCGTCTCATCGAACTTGGCGGTGGCCCCTTTCCGGGCGAGGCCCAGGGCCTCTTGGGGAGTGTAGACCTTCCCCGGCTCCACCGCCTTGACGAGTTCCAGGTATCTTTTTCCCCTTTGAGCCATTAGTCCACCACCTCCAGGCCCATGCTGCGGGCAGTGCCCTCTATTATGCGCATAGCGGCCTCCAGGCTCGCTGCATTCAGGTCCTGCATCTTGGTCGCCGCAATCTCCCTTACCTTCGCCCGGCTAACCTGGCCCACCAGGGCGGAACCCGTTGCCCCCCCACCCTTCTCGATGCCGGCCGCTTTCTTCAGCAGGTCGGAGGCGGGTGGGCTCTTTAGGGTAAAAACGAAGGAGCGGTCCTCGTATATGGTTATCTCCACGGGCACAATGGAGCCAGCCAGGGCTTCTGTGCGGGCATTGTAGTCCTTGCAGAAGGCCATGATATTCACACCATGCTGGCCCAGGGCAGGTCCCACGGGCGGCGCTGGTGTCGCCTGGCCTGCCGGGAGTTGGAGTCTTAGGACGGTCTTTACTTTTTTGGCCATTCTACGTCTTTCGTATAGCGGATATATCCAGTTCCACAGGGGTCTCCCTTCCCAGGAGGGAGAGGAGCACACGCACTTTCCCTCGGTCCAGGTTGATCTGGTCCACGGTGCCTGTCATGTCGGCGAACGGCCCGTCTGCTACGATGACCGGTTCTCCCTTCACGAAGGGGACCTTGAGGCGTGGGGGCTCCTCCCGGTGGCGGAGGATGGCTTGCACCTCGCCCTCTTCCAGGGGCACGGGCTTGTCCCCAGCAGTGACGAAGCCGGTTACCCCCGGGGTGTTGCGCACCACGTACCAGGTCTTCTCGTCCATGACCATTTCCACCAGTACGTAGCCCGGAAAGAGCTTGCGGGTCACCGTGCGCTGCTTGCCTTCCCTGACCTCGATGACCTCCTCCGTGGGCACTACTACCTGAAAGATCTTGTCCGTGACATCCATAGATGCGACGCGCATCAGGAGGTTCTTCCTGACCTTGTCTTCATACCCGGAGTAGGTATGGACAACGTACCAGCGCTGCTGGGTCTGAATGGAGGGTCCAGATACCATGGTTATTTACCCAAGACCCACTGGAGGACTTCTGTAAACCCCATATCTACAATACCCAGGATAATGCCCACAGCCACAGAGACGGCGACCACCATTATGGTAAGCCGGGTGGCCTCCTCGCGGCTGGGCCACACCACCTTGCGCAACTCCGAGAGGACTTCCCCGAAGAAGTGTAAACGCCCGGGTCTGCCTGCTGCCACGGAGCAATATCACCTCACTTCCCGGTAGAGTTGATGGCTGCGGCAGTGGGGACAGAACTTACGGAGCTCTAGCCGGCGAGGGTCGTTCTGCCGGTTCTTGCTACTAGTATAGCTCCGCTGGTGGCACTCACCGCAAGCCAGAGTAATGAGGATGCGATTGCCCCCCTTCTTGGCCATGGTTACTCCAGTACCTTGGTGAAGACCCCGGCACCCACGGTACGCCCCCCCTCACGGATGGCGAAGCGCAGTCCCTCTTCCAGGGCGATGGGGTATATGAGCTCGACGGTCATGCGCAGGTTGTCGCCAGGCATCACCATCTCTACCCCTTCGGGCAAGCCGATGTTGCCGGTGATATCGCAGGTGCGGATATATAGCTGGGGCTTGTATCCTGAGAAGAAGGGGGTATGACGGCCACCTTCCTCCTTGGTCAGCACGTAGACCTCCGCCTGGGCCTTGGTGTGGGGCTTGACAGAGCCGGGCAGGGCCACCACCTGGCCCCGCTGCACATCCTCCCGCTCCAGGCCCCGGAGAAGCAAGCCGACGGCATCGCCGGGCTCCGCCTCGTCCAGCAGCTTGTGGAACATCTCCACACCCGTTACCACCGTTCTCTTGGTCTCCCCTATACCTACGATCTCCACCTCGGTCCCCGTCTTGATGACACCGCGGTCCACCCGGCCCGTCACCACAGTGCCCCTGCCCTTGATACTGAACACGTCCTCAATGGGCATGAGGAAGGGCCTGTCCTTGGGCCGCTGGGGGATAGGGATCCACTCATCCACTGCCTCCAGCAGCTTCCAGATGGCCCCGCACCACTGGCACTCCTTTTTGCCACACCCGCACTCCAGGGCCTTGAGGGCGCTCACATGGGCGATGGGGGTATCGTCCCCCGGGAACTCGTACTTATTGAGGAGGTCCCTCACCTCGAGTTCCACCAGCTCCAGGAGCTCCTTGTCCTCCATGAGGTCCACCTTATTGAGGGCTACTACTATTCGGGGGACTTGGACCTGGCGGGCCAGCAGGGCGTGCTCCCGGGTCTGGGGCATGGGGCCATCGGGGGCGCTCACCACCAGGATGGCGCCATCCATCTGGGCTGCCCCGGTGATCATGTTCTTGATGTAGTCGGCATGGCCGGGACAGTCTACGTGGGCATAGTGCCGCTTTTCCGTCTCGTACTCGGTGTGGGAGATGGGAACAGTCAATATCTTGCCTGAGGTCCTGACCACCCCTCCCTTGGCGATATCCTCATAGGCGCGGTGCTTGGCCAGGCCGTTTTTGGATAAGACCAAGGTAATAGCGGAGGTGAGGAGGGTCTTACCATGGTCCACGTGACCGATGGTACCCACATTGACGTGGGGCTTTACCCGCTCGAACCTCTGCTTAGCCATTGCCGATTACCTCCTTCACTTAAATGGAGCCCACAACCAGATTTGAACTGGTGACCCCGCCCTTACCAAGGGCGTGCTCTGCCACTGAGCTATGTGGGCTCATCTGCCTCCATAGCTGGTGGCGGGGGCAGGATTCGAACCTGCGTAGCCATTCTGGCGCCAGATTTACAGTCTGGTGGTATTAGCCGCTCACCCACCCCGCCCCCTTGGGGACAAAGCCCGAGAGGGGAGTCGAACCCACTAACCTACCGATTACAAATCGGTTGCGCTGCCATTGCGCCACTCGGGCCTGCTTCCAGGAAATAATAGTATAGGAAGCGCCCGTGGCAAAAGTCAAGGCCTTTACCCCTGATCCGTGGAACCCTAACCCACGGATTATGGTCCGGCACATACCGTTGACTTCAGGGCTGGCGGCGGATTATACTTCTCACTCAGACCACAGTACCGGGGAAGGATGGGAACAGGAGTCGATGGAGCAGCAGCAAGAAGAGACACAGTTGTCCATGAAGCAATTACTGGAGGCCGGGGTCCACTTCGGCCATCAGACCCGGCGGTGGAATCCCCGGATGCGCAACTACATTTTCATCCAGCGCAACGGAATCCACATCATTGATCTCCAGAAGACGCAGGTCATGCTCCAGCGGGCCTGCGAATTCGTTCGCCAATTGGTGGCAGACGGCGGCAAGATCCTGTTGGTGGGCACCAAGAAGCAGGCCCAGGAGTCGGTGGCCGAGGAGGCCAAGCGGTGCCGCATGTTCTACGTGAACCAGCGCTGGCTGGGCGGCACCTTGACCAACTTCTCCACCATTCAGGGACGCATTGACCATCTGGTGCGCCTGGAAGACCAGAGGGCCCGGGGGGAGCTCCAGCGTCTCCCCAAGAAAGAGGCCCTGAGCTTGGACCGGGAGATCGAGCGGATGAACCGCCTCTTTGCGGGCATCAAGGAGATGACCAGCATGCCCCAGGCCCTCTTCGTGATAGACCCTACCAAGGAGAGGAACGCGGTAGCGGAGGCCCGCAAGATGGGGGTGCTCCTGGTGGCTATCGTTGATACCGATGGCGACCCTGACCTGATAGACCACCCCATTCCAGCCAACGACGACGCCATACGTTCCATCCGGCTAATCACCAGCAGGATCGCCGACGCTGTCCTCATGGGCCTGGCAGATAGAGGGGAGGCAGTACCTGCGGGGGCAACGGAGCCTTCCCTGTCCGAGACCTACGTCTTCGTTCCGGAGGAGTCCCCACCGGAGGCTACCGCTGGGGAAGCAGAGGTCTCCGGGGAGGTAGTCTCATGACAACCAGGGGAGCGCCCGCATCCATTGAGGCAGTCAAAGCCCTGCGGGAGCTCACGGCCGCCGGTATAATGGACTGCCGGCGAGCGCTGGAGCAGGCCGGAGGGAACATTGAGCGGGCCAGGGAGTTGCTTCGGGAGCAGGGAATGGACCGGGCGGGGAAACGGGCGCTACGGACCACCTCCCAGGGCATTGTGGAGGTCTACCAGCATTTGGGGGGACGCCTGGGTGCCCTGGTAGAGGTCAACTGTGAGACCGACTTCGTGGCCCGCACCGACCAGTTCCGGGAGTTGGCCCATAACCTGGTGATGCAGGTGGCCGCCATGAACCCCAAGTATGTCGCCCTGGAGGATATGCCCTCCGCGGATACGGAAAATGGCTCGGAGGTCTGTCTTCTCCTCCAGCCCTATGTCAAAGACCAGGCCCGCACCGTTCAGGACGTGATTGCCGAGGTCATAGCCAAGACCGGAGAGAACATCAGGGTACGACGGTTCGCTCGTTTTGAGGTAGGCAGTGACCAGTAAAGCACCCCCCTACGGGGGCATCATGCTCAAGCTCAGTGGCGAAGCCCTGATGGGCGCCAATCCCGTGGGCTCCTCCCTCATTGACTTCCCCTTCCTCACCGAGATCGCCCGCCAGCTATGCCAGGTGCGGGACAACGGTACCCGAGTGGCCGTAGTCGTGGGTGGGGGGAACATCTGGCGGGGTGCCGAGGCAGCTACCCAGGGTATGGACCGGGCCGTGGCCGACTACGCCGGTATGCTGGCCACCGTCATCAATGCCCTGGCCCTACAGGATACCCTGGAGAAGCTGGGGGCACCCGTCCGGCTACAATCGGCCCTCAACATCGAGCGGGTGGCCGAGCCCTATCTCCGGGAGCGGGCCCTGCGCCTGTGGTCTCAGGGCATGATCCTCCTCTTTGCCGCCGGCACTGGCAATGCCTTCATGACTACGGATACAGCGGCGGCCCTCAGAGCCATCGAGCTGGGGGCCGATGTCCTGCTCATGGCCAAGAACCGGGTGGATGGCGTCTATGAGACCGACCCCTGGGCCCATCCCGAGGCCCGCCGGTTCGACCGCCTCTCCTACCTGGAGGCCCTCAACCGTGGCCTGAAGGTTATGGATACTACCGCCCTCTCCCTGTGCATGCAGCACGGGCTTCCCATTGTGGTCTTTGACCTCCGGGCACCCAATAGCATAGAGCGGGCTGCGCTGGGTGAGCGGATAGGGACCCTGGTCACGGCGTAACGGCCACTTAAGGCAGGAGGCCGCAGTGTTGCACCCCCTGATAGGCGAGACAGAAGCTGGCATGGCCAAGGCCATCGACAGCTTGAGGAAGGACCTGGCAGGCATCCGGACAGGCAGGGCTAACCCGGGCCTGGTGGAGCACCTTCGGGTGAACTACTTCGGTGTGCCCACCCCCCTGAACCGGCTGGCGGCCATAACGGCACCCGAGCCCCGGCTGCTGGTCATCCAGCCCTTCGACCGTACTACCCTCACCGAGATCGAGCGGGCCGTCCTTACCTCGGACCTGGGGCTGGTCCCCAGCAATGATGGCCGAATGATACGCCTGGCCATACCCATCCCCACCGAGGAGAGACGGCGGGACCTGGCGCGCCTGGTGCGCAAGCGCGTCGAGGAGGGCCGAGTAGCCCTGCGCAACATTCGCCGTGATACAGTGGAGAAGCTGCGGGACAAGGAGCGGGCCAAGGAGCTCTCTGAGGACGATAGCAAGAGGGCCACGGAGGCCGTGCAACGCCTCACCGATAAGTTCGTTGCCCAGGCCGACGAAATAGGGGCGGCCAAAGAGGCCGAGCTGATGGAGGTATAGGTCTCCTGACTACCCTCATCTCTCCCCAGAGCTCCCCCTCCGCTGTCCAGGATCCCGGTCTTAGCTTGCCCCGTCACGTGGCTATTATCATGGACGGCAACGGCCGCTGGGCGAAGCAGCGAGGGCTTGCCCGGCTCCGGGGCCACGAGGCGGGCACCGAGAACATCCGCCGCGTCATCCGGGCCTTTGCCCAGCGGGGGGTCCCCTATCTGACCCTCTTCGCCTTCTCCACGGAGAACTGGCGCCGTCCCCCCAGTGAGGTACAGGGGCTTTTCACTATTCTCCGCCGCGTCATAGAGCGAGAAGCGGAGAACCTTCATAAGGATGGTGTCCGCCTCCGCCACCTGGGACGCCTCGAGGGCCTCTCCTCCGGCCTCCAGGGGGCCGTGCGCCGGGCCCTGGAGCTGACCAAGGACAACACGGCCATCACGGTCAATGTAGCCTTCAACTACGGGGGCCGGGGAGAGATCCTGGACGCCGTGAAGCACCTCCTCCTGGCGGGGGTCCCCCCGGAGCAACTGGACGAGGGCACCTTCTCCCGTTTCCTCTATACCGCCGACCTGCCGGACCCGGACCTGATCATCCGCACCGCGGGAGAGCTGCGGCTGAGCAACTTCCTGCTCTGGCAGTCCGCCTATGCCGAGTACTATACTACGTCTGCCCTCTGGCCCGATTTCGATGAGGCCCACGTAGGCCAGGCGTTGCTGGCCTACGCCCAACGCCGACGCCGCTTCGGTGGCCTCTCCCCACAAGGTCCGGGGGGTGACGCACCCTAACCTGAAGCGCCGGGTAGCCTCAGCCACAGTAGGGCTACCCCTGGTGGTGCTGGCCATCTGGCTGGGCAACCCCTGGCTCTTGGGCGGGGTGCTCGTGGTGTCCCTGCTCTCGGTGGGAGAGTTTCTCCATATGGCCGGCCTACGTCTCCGTTCCCCCCTGTGCCTCATGGCGTTGCTCGGGGCAGCTTTGCTCATGGTCAGCGCCTGGCAAGGGGGCAGCTACACCCTGCACCTTCTCACCGGAGCAGCCATGCTCTCCCTGGTGCTGAGCCTGGTGGGAAGCCGGGCTAATCCGGGGCACTGGGCAGTGAGCCTGGCCTCCTTGCTCTATCCTGCCTTGCTCCTGACCTACTTCCTTCTGCTTCGAGACGGCGACCAGGGTAGGGAGTGGCTGCTGCTAGCGGTGCTCTCCACCTTCGCCGTGGACACAGCGGCCTTCATGGTGGGCAGCGCCTGGGGGCGGCACAAGCTAGTCCCCAGTATCAGCCCTGGCAAGTCGTGGGAAGGGACAATGGGGGGGATCATAACCGGTCCGGTGGCGGTATTTGCCCTGGCCCGCCTGCTGGGACTGACTCTGCCCGCTCTGTCTGTGCTCACCCTGGGGCTGGTCCTGGCAACAGCAGCCGTGCTGGGGGACCTGGCGGAATCGGGGCTGAAGCGCAGCTTCCAGGTCAAGGACGCCAGCGGGATCATTCCCGGCCACGGGGGGCTGCTGGACCGGCTGGATAGCCTGCTGTTCACAGTCGTGGTGATATACTATTATCGAATATGGTTCGGGGAGTGAAGCGTCTCGCCGTCCTGGGCTCTACGGGCTCTATTGGCACCCAGACGCTGGATGTGGTGCGGGCCAACCCCCTCCGCTTTCAGGTAGTAGGGCTGGCCGCTTCCCGGCGCCGGGAGGTGCTGGCCCAGCAGGTGCAGGAGTTCCACCCCCCCTGGGTACATTCCCAGGGAGGAGAGGGAGGACTGCCCGGCGTTGGGCCGGAGGAGGTCCGCTTCCTATCCCTGGAGGAGATGGCCGCCCTGCCCGAAGTGGACCTGGTGGTAGTAGCCACCACGGGACGTGCCGGGCTGCGCCCTACCCTGGCAGCCCTGGCCGCGGGCAAACAGGTGGCCTTGGCCAACAAGGAGGTACTGGTGATGGCGGGGGAACAGGTGATGGCCCAGGCACGCCGCTACGGCGGCCAGGTCCTGCCCATCGACAGCGAGCACAGCGCCCTGTGGCAGTGTTTGCGGGGTGAGGACACCCGCGAGGTGGCCCGGCTCATCCTCACCGCCTCCGGCGGGCCCTTTCGCGGCCTCTCCGTGGAGGCCCTGGCCCGGGTGACTCCGCAGCAGGCCCTGGCCCACCCCACCTGGAGGATGGGCCCCAGGGTCACCGTGGACTCTGCCACCCTGATGAACAAGGGGATGGAGGTTATCGAGGCCCACTGGCTCTTTGGGCTCCCCTGGGAACGCCTTGACGTCGTGGTCCACCCCCAGAGTGTGGTCCACTCTCTGGTGGAGTTCAGGGATGGCTCCCTGAAGGCGCAGTTGGGGCCTACGGACATGCGCCTGCCTATCCAGTACGCCCTGAGCTACCCTGAGCGCTGGCCCAGCCCCAACCTGCCCCGCCTCAGCCTCAGCGAGATGAGGCACCTGGACTTTGAGCCTCTGGGCCAGGACAGATATCCCTGCTTCGGCCTGGCGCTGGAGGCGGCCCGGCGGGGGGGCACCTACCCCGCCGTCCTGTGTGCCGCCGATGAGCTGGCCGTAAGCCAGTTCCTGGAGGGGAGGATAGGTTACCTGGACATTCCCCGTACCATTCGCGGTGCCCTGGAGGCCCACTCCCCAGCCACCGGCCCCACCCCCAGCGTGGAGGAGGTGCTGGCCGCCGATGAGTGGGCCCGGGGCTGGGTCCACTCCCTGGTTCCCGCATGATTAGCTACCTCTGGTTCGTACCCATGCTCGTGGTGCTCATCATCGCCCACGAGTTGGGCCATTTTATCACTGCCAAGCTCTCCGGCGTGGGGGTCAAGGAGTTCGGCCTGGGCTTCCCGCCCCGGCTCCTGGCCCTTACCTGGAAGGGCACAGAGTACTCCCTGAACCTGGTGCCCCTGGGGGGGTTCGTGAAGATGGTGGGCGAGGAGGACCCCAGCCATCCCCGCAGCCTGGCCAGCCGCCCGCGGCCCCTCCGGCTGCTGGTGTTGAGCGCAGGCTCGCTGATGAACCTGGTGCTGCCGCTGTTCCTCTTGACCGTCAGCTTCATGGTGCCCCAGACAGTCCTTTCCGGCCAGGTGCAGGTTGCCAGTGTGTCCCCCGATTCCCCAGCAGAGAGGGCGGGGCTTCGCCCAGGGGACATCATCCTCCAGGTAGACGGGAAGCGGGTGACCAATACGGCGGACCTGATCTACCAGATCAACCTCCGCCTGGGGGCAGAGATCACCATGGTAGTGCGCCGGGACCGTTTCGCCCAGGAGGTGGTGACGGTGGTCCCCCGCTGGGCACCCCCACCGGGGGAGGGTCCCACCGGCATCCGGGTGGGCATGGTCAACGCCTATCCCGCCAGCCAGTCTTACCCCGTTTGGGAGGCGCTGCCCCGGGGCCTGCGGGGAACCGCCGAGCTTTTCGTTCTCACCAGGAATGAGATCACCTCCCTCTTCCTGCGCCGTAGCCTGCCCGAGGTGACCGGGCCTATCGGCATCGCGCAGGTAACCGGGGAGGTGGCCCAGGTAGGGGCAAGGCCCTTGCTACAGCTTGCAGCCCTGCTCAGCCTGAACCTGGGCATTATCAACCTGCTCCCTATCCCCATGCTGGACGGGGGGCGGCTCCTCTTCCTGGGTATTGAGGTGGTGAGGGGAGGACGCCGCCTGTCCCCCCGCCGGGAGGCTCTGGCCCACTTCATCGGCCTGATAGCCATCCTGTCCCTGGTAGCCCTGGTGAGCTACTTTGACGTGATACGCATAGTGCGGGGCGAGAGCCTGCTGCGATGATACCTGCGGAGCAGAAGGTGGGGCCAAGCTCCCCCCAGTGCTGGCAGCCTCGCCGCCCCTCCCGGGCCATCCAGGTGGGGGATGTTACCGTGGGGGGCGGGGCACCGGTGGTGGTCCAGTCCATGACCAGCACCGACACCCGGGATGTGGCTGCCACCCTGGAGCAAATTGGGGAGCTGGAGAAGGCGGGCTGCGAGATAGTGCGGGTGGCCGTCCCGAACGGGGAGGCGGCCAGGGCCATCCGCGCCCTGAAGAGGGGGACCCGCCTGCCCCTTATCGCCGACATTCACTTTGACTACCGGCTGGCCCTGGAGGCCCTGGCCGCCGGCGCCGACGGGCTGCGGCTCAATCCCGGCAATATCCAGGACCCCGAGAAGATCGCCCAGGTAGCCCGGTCCGCCCGGGAGCGGGGCGTGCCCATCCGGGTCGGCGCCAACGCCGGCAGCCTGCCCCCCTGGGTACATCCCGAGCCCAGTCGAGGGGAAGGCCCGGGGGTGCCCCCTCCCCCGGCCCAGCGCCTGGTGGCTGCCGCCCTGGCTGAGGTCCGCCTCCTGGAGGCCCTGGGCTTCAACCGCATCAAGGTCTCCCTTAAGGCATTCGATATCCCAACTACCATCGAGGCCTATCGCACCATCGCCCCCCTCATCCCCTATCCCTTGCATCTGGGCATCACAGAGGCGGGCCCTCCACCCAGTGGGCTGGTACGCAGCGCCGTGGGGCTGGGCATCCTCCTGGCGGAAGGCATCGGGGACACCATCCGGGTCTCCCTCAGCGCCCCTCCCAGGGAGGAGGTCCGGGCAGGCTACGAGATACTGAAAGCCCTGGGCCTTCGGGAGCGGGGGCTCGTCCTCATATCCTGCCCCTCCTGCGGACGCACCGAAGCCGATATTATCGGCCTGGCCCAGACAGTGGCGCAGCGTCTGGAAGGACTAGACAAACCCCTCAAGGTGGCTATCATGGGCTGTGTGGTCAACGGACCCGGAGAGGCCCGGGAGGCCGATGTGGGCCTCGCTTGTGGCCAGGCCCGGGGTGTGCTCTTCCGGCGAGGGCAGAAGGTGAGGGTGGTCCCCGAGGACCAGTACCTGGAGGTGCTGCTCTCCGAGATTGCCGCTATGACAGGGGGCACGACCGGAGCAGCCCTCACTAGAGGGACAGATGTATCCCCCGTTCAGCAGGGAAGATGATCCCCTGCCCTGCGAACACGAGCTTCCGGGGGCATAGCCCTGCCCGGGACTCAGGCCGCACTACGCCTACCAGGCAGCAGGCATCCTAGCTCGCCAAGAAAGGGGCACTGAAGCTATGGCCGACGCCAATCGTATCGTTTTAGGTAACGAGACGGCCCCAGGAGAGGTACGCCGGCCCGTAGCCTCCGAGCTACCCCTCACCCGGGAGGAGGTGGAGGAGCTCATCCGGCAGCACAATGGCCCCAGCGGCCTGGACCTCTCGGGCCGTAACTTGAGCTTCATTGACCTCTCCGGCATGGACCTCAACGGCGTAGTCCTTGCTGGGGCCACCCTGCGCAGTGCCCGTCTCCGGGGGGCTTCCCTTCAGGAGGCAGACCTCAGCCAGGGGGAACTGGTGGGCGCCGACCTCCGCGAAGCCAAGCTCACCGGGTCTGACCTCCATCAGGCCGACCTGCGCCAGGCCAATTTGGACCGGTCCCACCTGGAGGAGGCTAACCTGGAGCAGGCAGACCTATCCTTTGTCTCCGCCGTGGAGACCCACTTTGAGGGGGCCAAGCTTCCGGGGGCCAAGCTCACCGAAGCCAGCCTCCTCCGGGCCCATCTGGCCTCCTGTGACCTGAGGGGAGCCGACCTGACCTCGGCCAACCTGCAAGGGGCCCGCCTCGCCACGGCCGACCTCAGCCAGGCGGACCTCAAGGGCGCTTTCCTGGAGAACGCCCTCTGCGTGCGTACAAACTTCGTGGGGGCAGACCTCACCGGTAGCCACTGGGCGGGGGCCTACCTTAACGGTGCCCGACTTACCGGGACGGTTGCCTTTGCCGCTGACATGGCGGGCGCACACATTGAGTTCGTGGACTGGGACTGGGGCTACGTGCTGGGCGACGAGAGGAGACGGAACTTCGCCGACGCGGAATCGGCCTACCGCAGCTTCAGGCGCCGCTACGATGAGCTGGGTATGCACGACCACGCTCGGGAGTTCTTCTTCCGAGAGATGACGGCCCGGCGCAGGTCCCAGTGGTGGGGTCCAGGGGGTAGCCATTCCCTATGGGAAGGCATCCGTTCCCTTCAACTCAAGGGCCTGCTTCGAGCCTTGTGGCCCCATCACCCCTTCGCCTGGGCCACCTCCCTGCTGGTAGACCTGGTCAGCGGCTATGGGGAGCGGCCCTTCCGGGTAATCATCTGGATAGCGGCCGTGGTCGGGGGTATGGCCGCCCTCTATCACTACACTGCCTCGCTAACTCCGGCTACCTGGTCCAACTCCCTCTACTTCAGCGCCGCCTCCTTCACCGCCCTGGGCTACGGCATCTGGCCGGGAGAGGCTACCCCCCTGGCCCGGGGCCTGGGGGCGGCAGAGTCCTTCCTCGGCCTCTTCCTCATGGCGCTCTTCCTGGTGACCTTCGTCCGCCGCATGACCCGCTAGGCTGTCCGCCGCTTCTCCTGGACACTGTTGCCTGTAGCGTCTGAGCCCCTGTAGGAGCTACGTGGTGCCGGAGGCGGAGCTCCGCATTACCGGTGGCTGGCCCGCCACCCCTCGGTCTATTTCCATTACACGCTGAACCACCCCTCCTGGCTGAACCAGGCGGAGGTGTGGTTCAGCATCCTGACCCAAACTGTCCTGCGTGGCTTGAGCACCACGGACCCCCAACAGGTACGCCAAGCCATTGACCGCTTCACCGATACTCGGAATGAACATCCGGTGCCCTTTGAGCGGACCAAGCAGGTGGTCCATCCCGGTGGCCTCAAACAACGTTACGCTGATTTAGGATATTAGGTACTGGACGACCTCCCTATCACACGCTGCGCTTGACACCTAGAGATACCCCTGAGTACACTGGCCTTACGCATGGACTCTTCCCATCGCCCACAGGACCGCGCTGTACCCCCGGGGCACCGGGGCCTGGTCCAGGTGTACACGGGCGGGGGCAAGGGGAAGACCACCGCCGCCCTGGGGGTGGTGCTCCGGGCCCTGGGACACGGCCTGAGGGCTCACATTGTCTACTTCATGAAGGGGGACACCCGGTACGGGGAGCAGGTGGCCCTGGCCCAGTTGCCCGGTGTCAGCTTTCAGAGGTTCGGCTTGCCCAGTCTCTGCAATCCCCGGAGCCCCCGGCCCGAGGAGCGCCTGGAGGCCGAGAGGGCCTTGCAGGCTGCCCGCCAGGCGGTCGTGGCCGGGCAGTTCCAGGTGGTGGTGCTGGATGAGGTCAATGTAGCCCTGGCCTTTGGCCTGATACCTCTGGAACCTGTGTTGGCACTTATTCGCGATAGACCTCCCGGCGTGGAGCTTATCCTTACCGGACGCAAGGCCCCGCCGGAGCTGATTGCCGCCGCCGACCTGGTCACCGAGATGCAGGAGGTGAAGCACCCTTTCCAGAGGGGGGTGCTGGCCCGGGCGGGGATAGACTACTGATGCCCCCCCTGTTCGATCCCCGGGGCCTAGAGGACCTTCGCCAGCGCCATCAGCAATGGCACCAGCGCCATGGCACCGCCCCCAGGCGTCAGAAAACTTTCAGCACCCTTTCCGGGCAACCCGTGGAGGGGGTGTACACGCCCCTGGATATAGCCGACCTGGACTACCCCCGGGACATGGGGCTGCCTGGGGAGTACCCCTTCCTGCGGGGGGTCCACCCCACCGGCTACCGGGGCCGCCTCTGGACCATGCGGCTCTTCTCCGGCTATGGCTCCGCCGAGGAGACCAATGCCCGCTTCAAGTACTTGCTGGAGCACGGGGAGACCGGCCTCTCCGTGGCCTTCGACTTACCTACCCTGGTGGGCTACGACACCGACCACCCGGCAGCCCGGGGCGAGTTCGGCAAGTGCGGCGTCGCCGTCTCCTCTCTGGCCGATATGGAAGCCCTCCTCGCTGATATCCCCGTGGACCAGGTCACCACCTCCATGACCATCAACGGCCCCGCCGCCGTCATCTGGGCCATGTATATCGCTGCCGCCGAGAAACGGGGCATCCCCATGTCCTCCCTGGGGGGCACTATCCAGAATGACCCCCTCAAAGAGTACGTGGCCCAGAACACCTACATCTACCCTCCCCGGTCTGCCCTGCGTTTGTTTGTGGACACCATCGAGTTCGGGGGCACTCATCTCCCCAAGTGGAACACGGTCAGCATCAGCGGCTACCACATCCGGGAGGCGGGCGCTACGGCCACACAGGAGCTGGCTTTTACCCTGGCCGATGGTCTGACCTATGTGGACGCAGCCAGGGAGCGGGGGCTGAAGGTGGAAGAGTTCGCCCCCCGCTTTTCCTTCTTCTTTAATGTCCACAACGACTTCTTTGAGGAGATCGCCAAGTTTCGGGCGGCGAGGCGGGTCTGGGCCAGGGAGCTGTCGCGCCGCTACGCTGTTGAAGACCCGCGGGCCCTGTGGCTCCGTTTCCATGCCCAGACCGCAGGCTGCGCCCTCACCGCCCAGCAGCCCGAGAACAATGCGGCGCGGGTGGCCCTCCAGGCCCTGGCGGCCGTGCTGGGCGGTGCCCAGTCCCTCCACACCAACTCCATGGACGAGGCCCTGGCCCTCCCCTCGGAGCTGGCCGCCCGGGTAGCCCTGCGCACCCAGCAGATCATCGCCTTCGAGTCTGGGGTGACCAACACGGTGGACCCCCTGGGGGGCTCCTACTACCTGGAGTGGCTCACCAACCAGATGGAGAAGGCTACCCACGACTACTTTGCCCGGATCGAGGCCTGGGGGGGCATGCTGGCCGCTGTGGAGGCAGGGCATATCCAGCGGGAGATCGCGGAGGCCTCCTTCCGCTACCAGAGGGAGGTGGAGGCCAAGCGGAGCATCGTGGTGGGGGTCAACGAGTTCGTGAGCGAGGGGCCCGTCTCTATCCCACTCCTGCGCATGGACCCCGCGGGGGAGCGCCACCAGCGGGAGCGGCTGTCCCGCCTGCGCCGGGAGCGGGATAACGAGGCGGTGTCCTCCCGGCTTCAGGCCCTGGAGGGTGCGGCCCGAGGCGCTGAGAACCTGATGCCCTATATCCTGGAGGCCGTGCGGACCTACGCCACGCTGGGGGAAGTCTGTGATACCCTGCGCGGCGTCTTTGGGGAATACCGGCCCCTGGAAGTCGTATAGCCAGAGCATATTTCTCGCTACCAGCGGGGGGCGCATCATGCCTCCCCTTTCTAAACGGCCTCGGATCTATTTGTTGCTGGCCTCTACCGAGAAAGATTAAACTTTACTGTAGGTAATAAGGATCAAGTCGAAGCCTATCTCATGGTCCTGATGGGCAGCGTCCTGGGGAGGTAGTCCTATAGCTGGCAGCATGTAGCGCGGCGCGAGAGGAGAACGGACCCATGCCGCGCATTTCTGCATCTTCCTTGGGACCGCGGTGGAGGAGAACGACAATGATATCCAAACTCGCAAGACCCTTTAGGAGAAATGGCCCCTCTGGAGCTCGCTGGAGGCCAGCGAGCTCCTTGGTTCTGGTGTTAATGCTGGCGCTCTCCTTGGGTGGAGCCGGCGCCAATGCTTCAGTCGCCGTGCCGGGGGCCCCAGCAAGCCTCGCGTCCGTGCCCTCCTCTTCACCGGAGGTGGTGATCTGGAGGTCTACAGTGGTCAGCATCTCCGGGGACCGCTGGCGGATAGGGGACTTCCTGGTCACCGTGGATAGTGCCACAGCGCTGGAAGGGGACCCTACCGTGGGCAATCTGGTGGAGGTCAGGGCATCGGTCCTCTCCGATGGCTCAGCCATGGCTATCCACATCCGGCGTCTGGATTCATCTGGTGGGGCCATCCCCAGTCTGTCTCCGGGTAGTCTTCTCCCCTCTTCGCCCGGGGAGTCCCTGGTCTCCGAGGGTGATTTGATAATCAGCCTGCCCCAGAGCACACAGGGAGACGACAATCTCTTCGGGGGTGCTGGGGATGATTCCATATTCGGGGCCGCGGGTAACGACATCGTCTCTGGGCGGGAGGGGGCCGACTCCCTGTTGGGCGGGAGTGGCAACGACAGTATTTTTGGCGGCCTGGGGGATGATGGCCTGCGGGGAGGGTCAGGGAACGATACCCTGGTGGGAGACCTGGGCGATGACGACATCAGCGGACAGGATGGCGATGACCTTCTGGCTGGGGGCCCTGGTGATGACGAGGGCGATGGACATAGCGGCAACGACAGTATCTGGGGTGGGGAGGGCGACGATAGCTTCGGGGGTCGCTCAGGAGACGACGTATTCTTTGGTGGCCCTGGCGATGAGGGCTTTCGGGGGGGCTCGGGCCAGGATCTGGCCAAAGGGGAATGAGAAGACGATTCCCTGGGTGGTGGCAGCGTCCGGGACCGGCGGACGGGTGGGGCAGGGGACGACCGCCTGGCTGGGGGGAGCGGAGACGACG
>JACPQK010000123.1 GCA_016190535.1 Chloroflexota bacterium
AACAGTAAGTGGGGCCGCCCACGGTGACGAAGTCCAGGTGAAGCTTGCGGAGAAGGCCGCAAACCACCTTGATCAAGGAAGGGGTGCGCAGGAGGTTGCAGCCCAGGTAGAGGAGCACCTGGGCGGGCTTGGGGCTTGGAGGTGGCTCCGCCAGCCACTCCCGCTCCTCCGGCACCATCTGGAGGTCGTTGACAAGGCTGATCTTTCGGAAGAAGTCCTCAATCCGTTGTGCGCCAGCGCTTTCTACTTTCAACGATGCCGGACCCTCCCTGGCTATTAGAGGGCCGCATTATGGCATGACACGCCGCCCCCTGTCAAGGGTGCTTTCGCCCAAAAGAAAAGAATGATACAAACGTGTAGACCGTTCGTGGGTCCGGGCGCGCCCGGGAGGGGATCCCGGCTGCCCGCTGGGGCCCCTGCGCACCGAATTGTTCAGTGTATTCTTGACACAGGGCAACAGCGTTACGGGGGATTGCTTAGGAACCCTCCGTCCTTACGGGGAAAGAGGGGGCATGAGGCCCCCGGCTTAGGGTCATCAACAAAACACACCGCCTTTACGCAGGCTGGGGATAATAGCAAACGATCTTTGAAGGTTAGGGTTGACTGGGCCCAGCTACCATAGGCTATAATCACATTGGGGCTGAGTCCGCCGGGTGGTCGCCCCGGTCTTCCGGGGAGGAAAGTCCGAGCTCCTCCGGGCAGGAGGCTGGGTAACACCCAGGAGGGGGAACCCTACGGAAAGTGCCACAGAAACATACCGCCCCGAGATATCGGGGTAAGGGTGAAATGGTGGGGTAAGAGCCCACCAGCGGCAAGGTGACTTGCCGGCTGAGGCAAACCCCCTCTGGAGCAAGGCCAAATAGGAGGAAATGGGCGCCCGGCCCGGTCCTCGGGTTGGCCGCTGGACCCCGGTGGCAACACTGTCCCGGCAGGTGCCGGGAGCCTCGATACTAGTCGGGGTGGGCTAGAGAAATGACCACCGCTCGGGGTGCGCAGGAAGAAGGCCCGTTTGGGCTGTAAACTGGCGCACCCCGAGCACAGAACTCGGCTTATAGGCGGGCTCAGCCCTACTGCCGCCGTTAGCCGACGGCCATGGGGTGTGGGGCTAAGAGAGTGCCTCCACCTGGTCCACAGCCACCTTTATCACGCTCTGCACTTTCACGGGAGGGGTCCTGGCCGCATACTGGGCTGCCATCTTGTCATAGATAGCGCCTGAGTTGAGGACCTCGGCCTTTCCCCAGACGCGGACACCCTTGCGCGTAGCTGAGTTGAAACACAGGATGGCGACCTGGGGATTCTCCTTGATGTTGGCGAAGGTGCGGGGAGAACGAACGTGGGCGAAGATGATGTTGTCATCATCCAGGACCTGCGTGGACCCTTTGGGGGAAACATTGGGCCTGCCTGACTTGCTGGCTGTAGCAATCAACCCCGGCCCGTTCTCCTTGATAAACTGCTTGGTTTCCTCGGTAAGCTTTCCCATGGATACCTCCATACCTCCTTGCAAAATTGGGCTCAAACAAAACAATGATACTCCGCAAGATTTCCGCTGGCAAGCGTCTGTAAGAGACCCAAGGATAGCGACCCTATCTGTAGATCGAGGTTCCCAGCCCGACCGTCCCCTCCCGGCCCCGACAGGTCGGGGGCCTACAAGGGGCAATCGCTGTTTTCGGGGAGAAGGTCGTTTAGGAACCCATTAGCCATCCCCTAATTCCCCCAGCCTTGGGGGACTTCTTGAATCCAGGGGTGTCCCCCAGACCCCCACCAGAGGGGCGAAACCCCTCTGCACTCACCCGTTGCCAAACAGGCTCTGTGAAACGCTTGCCTGCTGCTACGCCGGATGATATAATGCCGCAAGATATTTCAAGGGAGTGGGAGACAGGTGCGGGACTACGAGTTGGTATTCATCATCAGTCCTCAGATAGAGGATGACCAGGTACCCCAGGTCCTGGAGAAAATAGGGGGGCTCGTTGCTGGTCAGGGAGGCAGCCTGGGGGAGTTCAACCCCTGGGGCCGCCGCAAGATGACCTACCCTATCAAGCGCCAGGTAGAAGGCAACTACGTGATCGCCAAGGCGAAGCTTGATCCTGGACGCGTGCAGGAGCTAGAAGGCCAGCTTCGCCTTTCCGAGGAAATCCTGCGCCACCTCGTGGTTAGAGTAGAGTGATTTCGCTTCCTGTGGCGAAAGGAGCCGAAGATGGCCAGCTTGAACAAGATTATGGTGATTGGTAATTTGGGGACCACTCCAGAGATGCGCTACACCCCCACAGGCATCCCTATCACTTCCTTCCGTATGGCTACCAGCCGTTTCTACACTGCTCAGGACGGGGAACGGCGACAGGAGACAGAATGGTTCACTGTGGTCGCCCGTAACCGCCTCGCTGAGACCTGTAACCAGTTCCTCATCAAGGGTAAACGGGTCTACGTGGAGGGCCGGTTGCGCAGCCACACTTGGGAGGGCCCCGATGGCCAGTCCCGTTTCCGCAACGAGATTGTGGCCGACCGGGTGCTCTTCCTGGACCGCCAGCCCATAGCAACACACCCCACACCCCAGGGAGAAGAGCCCGGGGATGCTCATCCCGGGGATGCTCATGAGGAGGCGGGCTTGCCCGATATTGCTGAGGATAAGGCCACACTATGACTACACGCAGCGCAGGCACCAGTAGATTTGGGGGGCCACGCCGGCGCGGCGCCAAGCGTCGTTTCTTCCCCAGACGCAGGGTCTGCTACTTTTGTGCCGACAAGGTGAGCGAGATAGACTACAAAGACGTCGCCAAGCTCCGGCGTTATCTCACGGACCGGGGCAAGATGCAGTCCCGGAGTAAATCGGGCACCTGTGCCCGGCATCAACGCCGGCTGGCAGTGGCCATCAAGCGTGCCCGTTTCCTGGCTCTGCTTCCCTACACGGCGGCCCACCTCCGGCTTAGCGGCGGGGTTGTCTCCAAAGAGTAGGCCAAAGCCCTCGGCCCCCAGGACCCGGCCCAGGGTAGCGCCATCTCACCCCTGGTGGAGCCGGATCCTGGGCGGGCGCTTCAAGGCTGCGCCCTCAAGCTCAACTGTCCCCTCGGGTAAGGCACCCCCCCGGACAATGACCCGCCGGCAGGTGGCCCGCTGGCAGCGGGACAGACAGCGGCGCCGTACCATCACCATCCTGGGGCTGGCAGTGATCTTCCTGGTGCTGGCCATCCCCCTCTTCGGCTACTATCAGACCATCATCGCCCCCCGCCGGGCCCTGGTTGTCCGGGTCTATGACACCAAGTTCTCCATGGGCCACTATGTGAAACTGCTCCGGGCGCAGGCGGCTTTCTCCCCCACCCAGCTCAACCTGAGCACGGCCCCCTTCGAACTGCTCCAGATCATGGAGGACGGGGAACTCCTCTTCTACGGCGCTCCCCGGCTGGGCGTTACCGTGACCAGAGAAGAGATCGACCGAGCGATCCGTAACAATATGTTGCCCCCTTTGCAGGAGGGAGAGGACCCCAACTCCCCCCAGCGGGAAAGGGAGTTCCAGGAGAACTACCGGCAGTACCTGAACGCCACCAAGCTCTCCGAGGCAGACCAGCGTGCCCTGGTGGAGAGGGACCTGTTGCAAGGGAAGGTCAGGGAGATCCTGGGCCAGAGGGTGCCCGCGGTGGCCGAGCAGGTGCACCTCCAGGCCCTGCTGGTAGCCAACCAAGATACTGCTCAGAAGGCTCTGGAGCGCCTGAACCAGGGAGAGGCGCTGGCCGCCCTTACCGAGGAGCTCACCCCTCTTCAGCAGCCCGGCGAGGCCACTCCCACCGACCCTCTGGGTATCAGGGAAAAGAAGGGCGACCTGGGCTGGGTGCCCCGGCGCATCTTCCCCCAGTGGGACGAGGTCCTCTTTGCCCTGGAGCCTGGGGTATGGAGCGACCCCGTGCCCACCTTAGAGGGGTTTTACCTCCTCCAGGTGGTGGAAAAGGACCCTGCCAGAGCCATTGATGAGGAGAACCGGGAAGTGCTCAAGGACATCGCTCTGGAGGACTGGCTTCTGGAAGAACGCCGCATCGCCCTAGAGGCGGAGGAGATGGTCCGTTCCTTTGGCTCCGACAAGTACGAGTGGGCCATCAGAGAGCTCCAACAGCTCCGTCAGTGAGGGGGCCGGGGTGAAAGAGCAGGTGGGCGTAGGATTGCTCGGCCTGGGTACCATCGGGGGAGGGGTCGCCCAGGCGATGATACAGCGGGCCGAGCATCTGGCACAGCAGGTAGGCTGCCCCCTGGTCCTCCGCCGGGCACTGGTGCATGACCTGAGCAAACCTCGCCCCCTGGAGATGTCCGCGGCCCTGCTCACCGACCGGGTGCAGGACGTGGTTGGGGACCCCCAGGTGGATGTAATCGTGGAGGCGCTGGGGGGAGAACAGCCCGCTGCCTCCTATCTGGAGATGGCCCTGGAGACAGGGAAACCGGTGGCTACGGCCAACAAGGAGGTCATGGCCAAACATGGCCCCCGCCTGCTGGCCCTGGCCCGGGAGCACGGTACTGACCTGCGCTTTGAGGCCAGCGTGGGAGGTGGGCTACCTGTTATCGCCCTGTTCCAGCGAGACCTCCTGGCCAACCAGATAACGGCCCTGCACGCCATCATCAACGGCACCACCAACTACATCCTGACCCGCATGGACCACGATGGTCTGGACTTCGCCACCGCTCTGCGGCAGGCCCAGGCCCTGGGCTACGCCGAGCCCAACCCCGCCGACGACATCGAGGGCACCGATGCCTCCTACAAGCTGGCTATCCTGGCCACCCTGGCCTTCCGCACCCAGGTGAACCCCGACGATATCTACCGGGAGGGCATCTCCCGGCTCGCGGCCCGGGATTTCCGCTACGCTCGGGAGCTGGGCTATGCTATAAAGCTGCTGGCCATCGCCCGTTCCGGGGAGGCGGGCCTTCAGGTCCGGGTCCATCCCGCCTTTATCCCTCAGGACTGGCTCCTGGCCAAGGTGGACGGGGTGTTCAACGCCCTCCAAGTGGAGGGGGACATGGTGGGCAGGCTGCTGATATATGGACAAGGGGCTGGCCCCCAGCCCACGGCCAGCGCCCTGCTCGCCGACGTCATCGACATAGCCCGACGCCTGCGCCGGGCTGCGCCTGCCCCAGCGCCAGCCCCGGGACCGCGCCTACCCCTGGTCCCCATAGCGGAGCTGGTAACTCGCTATTACTTCCGCATCAGTGTCGCCGATCGTCCCGGGGTGCTGGCCCAGATGGCCAAGGTGCTGGGGGACCGGCACATCTCCCTTGCCTCCGTTATCCAGAAGGAAGCCGACCCCCAGGCAGGCACGGCGGAGATCGTGATGATGACTCACCCCGCCCGGGAGGCGGCGGTGCAAGCAGCTCTCAAGGAGCTGGCCCACCTGGAGGTGGTCAAGGAGATCGGCACCTGCATCCGGGTTGAGGCCTAGCCGTGGCTACGGAGACACGGCAACAGTGTCTTCTGGAGCGTTACTCCACCTTCCTGCCCCTGACAGCGGAGACCCCACGTATCACCCTGGGAGAAGGCACCACCCCCCTGTTACGTGCCCGGCGTCTGGGCTCTCTGGTGCGTGCCGAGCTCTACTTCAAGCTGGAGTCGTGTAACCCCACCGGCTCCTTCAAGGACCGGGGCATGGTGCTGGCCGTAGCCAAGGCCCTGGAGGCGGGCAGCCCAGCCCTCATTTGTGCCTCTACCGGCAATACCAGTGCCTCGGCGGCTGCCTATGGGGCCGCGGCGGGCCTGGCTACCTTCGTCTTCGTGCCCAAGGGGAATATTGCCCTGGGCAAGCTGGCCCAGGCCCTGGCTTACGGCGCCCGGGTAGTGGCTATCGAGGGCAACTTTGACCAGTGTCTCCGCCTGGTGAGGGCCCTGAGCCAGAAGCACCCTGTGACCCTGGTGAACTCTGTGAACCCCCACCGTATCGAGGGCCAGAAGACCGCCGCCTTTGAGATCGTGGACGCTCTGGGTGAGGCCCCGGACTATCTCTTTATCCCGGTGGGCAATGCGGGGAACATCACTGCCTACTGGCGGGGCTTCTGCCAGTACCATGAGGCGGAGAGGGCGAGACAGAGGCCCCGCATGATGGGCTTCGAGGCGGAGGGGGCGGCCCCCATCGCCCGAGGGGAGCCTGTAGCCGAGCCCCGCACCGTTGCCACCGCCATCCGCATCGGCAATCCGGCCTCGTGGCAGGGGGCGGTGGCCGCCCGGGACCAGTCCCGGGGCAGCATTGACTGGGTAAGCGACCAGGAGATACTGGAGGCCTACCGCCTCATGGCGCAGCAGGAAGGGGTCTTTGGCGAGCCGGCCTCGGCCGCCTCCCTGGCCGGCCTGCTCAAGCTCTCCCGGCAGGGGATGGACTTCTCGGGGAAACGGGTGGTGTGCGTGGTGACAGGAAGCGGCCTAAAGGACCCAGAGATAGCCCTGGAGCACGCTCCACCCCTGCTGGAGTTGCCTGCCCAAGCAGCCGCCGTAGAGGCTGCCCTGGGCTGG
>JACPQK010000004.1 GCA_016190535.1 Chloroflexota bacterium
GCTCTATGGAGCCTACACCCCAGGTGGCTGGCCTCTCAGCCAGGCCTAACTGTATAACAGTTTATCACACAGGGAGGCCAGTAGGGGGCAAGAGACTGTCTATAAGCATCCTAAAGCATAGGCTATGAAGCCCCCGGCTTCAGCCGTAATCCGTGGATTCCTAACCCACGGATTACGGAGAGGGGTCGCTTGGGACCCTGTTCACCCCCCTGACAGGGGGAGGATAACAGCAAGATGGGTGGGCTTCCCTCAAGGCAGGCCCCGAGAATGGGTACCAAGCCCCCGCTTGCCTAGGAAACGCCGAATACGGTATCATTTAACCGTGCCCCTGTAGCTCAGGGGATAGAGCACCGGCCTCCGGAGCCGGCCGCGAGGGTTCGAGTCCCTCCAGGGGCGCCATTTTTATGTCCCCAAGCTAACTTAGGGCAAACTATATGGGAGGTCTGATTGGCAGACAACGGGAGAAAACCTGAACTAGTAGAGGTTCGCTGGCATGGACGTGCCCGTCAGGGGGTGATCACTGCTAGTGAGATGCTAGCCGGGGCCGCCCTGGCCGACAACAAATACTTCTACTCCTTCCCCGATTTCGGCGCAGAGCGGGCCGGTGCCCCGGTGCGGGCCTTCACTCGAATCAGCAATGTGCCCATACGCCACCACTGCACCATCACCGAGCCTGACGTAGTGGTGGTCCTGGACCCCACCCTCCTGGGCATCGTGGACTTCGTCTCCGGGCTAAAGCCTGGAGGCACCCTGCTGCTCAACTCCTCCCTGACCCCGCAGCAGGTCCGTGCCAAGCTGGGGATTAAAGAGGCCCGCGTTTTGACAGTCAATGCCACTCGCATCGCCCTGGACACCATCGGACGGAACATACCCAACACGCCCATGCTGGGTGCCCTTCTGCGTGCTGTCCCGGTGGTAAGCCCGGAGGCCGCCCTTCAAGAGGTGAGGGACCGTTTGGGGTCAAAGGTGTCCGAGAAAATAGTGGCAGGCAATGTCGCCGCCTTCCAGCGTAGCTATCAAGAGATAGAAGAGGGATAAGTAGATGAGCAACACCTGGCGTGATTTGCCCATAGGAGGGGTCGTCCTGGAGCCGGGCAACTCCGTTAGCTATGAGACGGGAGGCTGGCGGGCCAACCGTCCCATCATCGATATGGACGCCTGCACTCACTGCATGATGTGCTGGCTCTACTGCCCCGACGTAGCTATTCAGACCGACAACGGGAAGCTTCAGGGTGTGGACCTGCCCCACTGCAAGGGCTGTGGCATCTGTGCCCAGGTATGCCCCGTGAAGTGCATCCAGATGGTGGAGGAAATCAGCCTCCGGGAGGCACAATAGCATGGCAACTCCGCAGACTATTGTCAAAGGCAAGGCGGTAGCCCTCAACGGCGCCGGCCTGGTAGCCCAGGCCATGCGCCAGGCCAACCCGGACGTGGTGGCGGTGTACCCCATCACCCCCCAGACCCTCATCGTGGAGGCCTACAGCCAGTTCGTGGCCGACGGCGAGGTGACCACGGAGCTGGTCCATGTGGAGAGCGAGCACGCCGCCCTGAGCGCCTGCATCGGCGCTGCCGCCGCAGGTGCCCGCACCCAGACCGCCACGGCCGGGCCTGGCCTGGCCCTGATGTGGGAGGTGCTCTTCGTAGCCTCCGGCATGCGGCTGCCCCTGGTCATGCATATGGCCAACCGCACCTTCTCGGCCCCCCTGAACATCCTCTGCGACCACTCGGACGCCATGGGCTCCCGGGACGCGAGCTGGGTCCAGGTCTTCGCGGAGAATGGCCAGGAGGCCTACGATAACGCCCTCCAGGCGGTGCGCATCGCCGAGCATCGCGATGTGCTCCTCCCTGTGATGACTTGCCTCGATGGCTACGTGCTGAGCCATGGCACCGAGCGCGCCGAGGTCCTCCCCGATGAGGCAGCCCGCTCCTTCCTGGGCAGCTATACGCCTAAGCACCCCCTCCTGGACCTGGAGCACCCGGTAACCCACGGGGCCAATACCCTGGCCGACTACCAGTTCGAGATCAAGTACCAGCAGGTACAGGCCATGGAGCACGCCCTGCGGGTAGTCCAAGAGGTGGGGGAGTCCTTCGGCCAGCTTACCGGCCGGGCCTATGGCCTGGTGGAGCCCTACCGCCTGGAGGACGCCGAGGTCGCCATAGTGGTCATGGGCTCCACCGCAGGCACCGCCAAGGTGGCCGTGGACGACCTGCGGGAGCAGGGGATAAAAGCGGGGCTGCTCAAGGTGCGCTGCTTTCGGCCTTTCCCCGGAGAGGCCATCGTGCAGGCCCTGGCCCACCTCAAGGCCGTGGCCGTCATGGACCGGGCGCTCTCCTTCGGCGCTGAGGGGCATCCCCTCTACCTGGAGGTATGCACCGCCCTCTTCCAGCGGGGCCTGCACCTGCCCATGCTCAACTACGTCTTCGGCATCGGGGGCAGGGATACCATCCCCCAGCACATCGTCCAGGTCTATCAGGACCTCCTCCGCGTGGCCCAGAAGGGCCTCGAGGGGCGGCCTGTCCGCTATCTTGCCCTACGGGAGTGATGACATGCCTGTAAGCTTGAAAGAGCTTTCTACTCGCCAGGACCGCCTGGCAGCGGGACACCGGCTCTGCCCCGGCTGCGCTGAGCCAATCATCGTGCGCATGGTGCTCAACGCTATCCCCGGGCCGGTGGTGGTGGCCAATGCCACCGGCTGCCTGGAGGTCTCTTCCACACCCTACCCCTTCACCTCCTGGCGGGTGCCCTGGATCCACAATGCTTTCGAGAACGCCGCCTCCTCCATATCCGGGGTAGAGGCAGCCTATCGCTCCTTCGTGCACCAGGGTAAGATGAAGGAAGGTGAGGTGACCTTCCTGGTCTTTGCCGGCGATGGGGCCACCTACGATATTGGCCTCCAGTGGATCAGCGGCGCTGTGGAGCGGGGACACCGCTTCGTCTACGTGTGCCTCAACAACGAGGCCTATATGAACACCGGCATCCAGCGCAGCGGGGCCACCCCCATCGGCGCCTGGACTACCACCTCCCCCGTGGGCAGCGCCATGGCGGGAAAACGGGAGTGGCGCAAAGACATGACGGCCATCATGGCCGCCCACAACATGCCCTATGTGGCCCAGGCGGCCATCCACGCCTGGCGGGACCTGATAACCAAGGTGGAGAAAGCCGTAGCAGCCCAGGGCCCGGCCTTCATCAACGTGCTCTCCCCCTGCCCCCTGGGGTGGCGCGTGGACGCCGACCAGGCCGTAGCCCTCTCCCGGCTGGGCATGGATACCTGCCTCTGGCCCCTCTACGAGGTAGACCACGGCCAGTGGCGGATCACCCAGATGCCTCGGTCCAAGCTACCTATTGCCGAGTGGGTCAAAGCCCAGGGGCGCTTCAGCCACCTGCGGCGTCCCGAGAACGAGGGTGTGGTGAAGTCCATCCAGGCCCAGGTGGACGCCGAATGGGAGGCATTAAAGGCGCGCTGCGGGGTGTAGAGGCGCAAGGTGGATACAACCGTGTAGGGGCGCACGGCCGTGCGCCCCTACGTGAGGCCGTCCCTTCTTGCCTTGGCCAGATGCTGGCCAGATGCGAGCGTAGGGGCGGGGTTCAACCCCGCCCCTACGCTGTTTGTTGTTTGAGGAGACAATGGTCATGGTGGCGGTCCGTCCCGACGTGACTGGGCACCCCTACCGCCAAATGCCCGTGTTATAATCCCCGCAGGAGGCAACGGCATGAAACCGTTAAAGTCTTTCTTCCTCCCGTTCCTGGCGTCTTTTCTCTTGTTATCAGTGGTGTACACCCCCGCAGTGGATTCCCGCAGGGCACCCCGGGTGGTGCCCTGTGCCATTATCCCCACTTCAGACGGCCTGCGCCTCAGCGGACACGTGTTCGGCGGTGGGCAGGATGCCGTTATCCTGGCCCACATGTACCCCGACGACCAGACCCAGTGGTACCCCTTCGCCCTGTTCCTCAGCGAGCTGGGCTACCA
>JACPQK010000120.1 GCA_016190535.1 Chloroflexota bacterium
ATCCAGGCCTGCCGGGCAGCCCCGCACACAGGGGGCTACCAGACGGCCGATCGCAGTGGTGGTCATGTCAGCCTCCTACCGTAGTTTCTCCACCCTGATGGCGCACCCCTTGAATTCCGGCATCTTGGTGTAGGGGTCCAGGGCGGGATTGGTCAAAATATTGGCTCTGGGATCGGCATAATGCATCAGCATCCAGGTGAGCCCGGGCGGGCAGTCCAGCGAGATCCGTACCGGGGCGGTCACCTCGCCCCGGCGGCTGACTACCCGGACGGCCTCCCCGTCGCTGAGGCCCAGGGCACCGGCATCGTCGGGGTTCATCTCGATATGGCCATTGCCGTGGACGGCGGCAAAGCCCGGGGACTTGTCCATGAGGTTGTCGGTATGAAAGTGCCAGTAGGAGCGTCCCGTAGTCAGGGTGAGGGGGAAGTCCTTGTCCGGTAGCTCCTCGCAGTGGCGCTCCGAGAGGGGGCTGAAGAAGCCTTTGCCCCGGGCGATACGCTCGCCGTGCAGGAAGCGGGTGCCTGGATGGTCTGGGGAGGGGCAGGGCCACTGGATGCCGTTAACGCCTGCCTTGTCCAGACGCTCGAAGGAGATTCCGGCCCAGCTCGGCGTAGTGCGGGCGATCTCGTCCATGATCTGGGAAGGGTGGGTGTAGTCGAAGCCCTTAGCGCCCATGCGCCTGGCCAGCTCGGAGATGATCCACCAGTCGGGCCTGGACTGGCCCTTGGGCTCAAAGCACTGGCGCACCCGCTGCACCCGGCGCTCGGTGTTGGTGAAGGTGCCGTCCTTCTCAGCGAAGGAGCAGGTGGGGAGCACCACGTGGGCAAGCTGTGCTTCCTCGGTGAGCCAGAGGTCCTGCACCACCAGGAACTCCAGCTTCTTAAGGGCCGGGGGTATCCGTGAGGCATCCGGGTGGGTCTGGGTCACCCGCTCGCCCATGATATACATGGCCCTGACCTTGCCCTCCTCCACGGCGTGGGGCAGGACCTCTGTGGAGGTGAGGCCGCGGCTAGCGGGCAGGGTACAGCCCCAGGCCTTCTCGAACTTCTCCCGGGTGGCCGGGTCGTCCACCCGCTGGCCGCCGCTGAAGTTCGCGGGGAGGGCCCCCACGTCGCAAGCGCCCTGGACGTTGTTGTGGCCGCGCAGGGGGCTGACCCCAGCGCCGGGGACGCCCAGGTTGCCGGTGAGCATGGCCAGGCTGGCCAGGGTCATCACGTTATCCGTGCCGTGGGCGTGCTGGGTAATGCCCATCGCCCAGGTGATGACGCCGGGCCTGGTGGTGGCGAACATACGGGCAGCCTGGACGATCTTATCCGGAGGCACATCGGTAAGGCCAGAGACGGTCTCCAGGTCAAAGGCTCTCAGGGACTCGCGGAACTTGTCATAGTTCTCGCAGCGCTCCTCGATGAACTTCTTGTCCTCCAGACCTTCGTCCACAATCACCTTCATCATGCAGCCCACTAGGGCGATGTCGGTGCCTGTGCGGTGTTGGAGAAACAACGTGGCGTCCTTACAGATGTCTATCCAGCGGGGGTTGATGACGATGAGCTTGGCACCTTTGTTGCGGGCACGGGTATAGTTCAACTCCAGGACGGAGTGGCTGGCCGTAGTGTTGGTGCCGATGGCCACAATGCACTTGGTCTGGGCGATGTCGTCCATGGAGTTGGACATGGCCCCGGCACCCAGGGACATGGTGAGGCCGGATACCGTGGTGGCGTGGCATAGCCGGGCACAGTGGTCCACATTGTTGGTCTGCATCACTGCCCGGGCGAACTTCATGCCCACATAATTGTCCTCGTTGGTGGCCTTGGCGGTGGTCAGCATGGCGAAAGAGTCGCCCCTGTAATGGGAGAGCTTCTGGACAACCAGGTCCAGGGCCTCCTCCCAGGAGGCAGGCTCCAGCTTGCCATTCCGGCGAATGAGGGGAGTGGTGAGGCGCTCCGGACTCTGGGCGAAGTCCAGGGAGAAGCGGCCGCGGATGCAGGCCTGGCCCCGGTTGGAGGGGGCGTCCCGGTTGGGGGTGCAGCGGATGATCTGATCGTTCTTGATATCCAGGTTGAGCACACAGCCCACACCACAGTAGGGGCAGGTGGTGGTCACGGTGCGGTCGGGGAAGCCGTCCCAGCGGCCGGAGCGCTCTAGGAGGGCGGCACAGGGGCAGGCGTCCACACAGGCGCCGCAGAAGATGCAGTTGGACTGGGTGAGGGGCACGTTGTAGAGGGTGCCGGGCAGGGTCTGGTTGCTCCGGCTCACCATGGAGATGGCCTGGACATTGCGCACCTCGTCGCACATGCGCACGCAGCGGGCGCAGACGATGCAGTAGTTGTACTCCCGGTCGTAGTAGGGGTCGCTCTGGTTGACCGGATAGCTCTTGGCGTAGAAGGGCAGGTCGGCGCCGTGGAGGTTGACATAATGTGAGACCTCCTGGAGCTCGCAGCGTTTGTTCTTGGGGCAGAGGACGCAGCGGGGGGTGGTGCCCGCATTGCGCAGGCAGACCATGGTGGGGTCGCAGTGGTAGAGTCGCCAGCAGGTGAGGCAGACGTTGGGGTGCTCGGTGAGGAGCATGGCCAGTATCTGGCGGCGGAGCTGCTGCACCTCCGGGGTCTCGGTGCGCACCACCATGCCCTCGGTCACGGGGGTAGTGCAGGAGGCGGGGAAGCCGGGCATCTTCTCGACCTGCACCAGGCAGATGCGGCAGGCACCGAAGGGCTTGAGGTCCCGGTGCCAGCACAGCGTCGGGATGTAGATGCCGCTCTCCCGGGCGGCCTCCAGGACCGTCTGGCCGCGCCGGGCCACAATTGCCTTGTCGTTGATAGCTAGGTTTACAATATCGGCCATAGCCGAGCCTCCTGATGGTTCCTTTCCTGTAGGGGCGGGCCTCCATGCCCGCCCGTGGCGGGGAGGACACAGGGTTCCTCCCCTACACGTTGTGCATTTGCCATTTCCTGGATGTAGAGGGATAGGTAGCCCTCGTGTCTCTCTTGGAAATCGGGGGCTTTCCAGTCGTCGCTGGTAACACGGCCCCGGCAGGAAGGCGCGCCACAGTGGCACTCGAAGTCCAGGCCGATGGTGTCTGTGGTGGCGTAGTCGAAGGTAAGCTCCTCGCCGGGAGCGATGTCCTGGCGGGCTACGACGATAACGTTGCCTTTGACGCCGCAGGTAGGCTCGCAGGAGTGGTTCATGTAGTCCACGGCCTCTACCTCTTCCGGAGCCCTTGGTCCTACGAAAAGGTCATGCCAGATCTGGACGGGGTGCTCCCGGACCTCTGGCGGAAGCCGCTGCATCTCCGCCCAGGTAATCAAATGCCCACCCCAGACGGCTACCAGTTCGCCCTTGGCGATGTGCTCTACGGCGATTATCCCCTTACCCGCAATCTGGCTGGAGCCTACCCTGGCCTTAGGCGTGAGGTAGGAAGAAAATAGCTTTATAGCCAAGGCCGCTCCCTAACTAAGGGCAAATGAACACCCCCTCGGACTCCCCCTCTTATGCCCAAGAGGGGGAGAGAAAAGGGAATTCTGGGGGACACCCCCAGACCCCCGGCAGGAAACCTCAGGTTTCCTGCACCTTCTGTCAATCATCCACGCCTCCATTTTGGAGTAGGCGTGGTATCCAACCCTCTCCCTCTGGGAGAGGGCGTGGGTGAGGGTAGGCACAGAGTCCCGCCTCTACAGGCTTTGCTTATGCCCCTGTCTTTAGCCGGGGATCTATGAATTAGGCAATGCTCCATCATCTATATCCCGCCACCCATGGGGCACTGGCCGGTGGGACAGCGCCTCTCCTTAATATGGGCCTCGTACTCCTCCCGGAAGTAGCGCAGGCTGGCCCGCAGCGGGGTGCCAGCGAGCTGCCCCAGGCCGCAAAGGGAGCCGGTGGTCATGGTCTGGGCCAGTTCCAGGATCTGCTCCAGGTGCTCGGGGCGGCCCCTGCCCTGGACCAGGGCGTCGTAGATCTCTAGCACCCGCTTGGTGCCCACCCGGCAGGGGATGCACTTGCCGCAGGACTCCCGCTGGTTGAAGGCGGCCAGGATGCGGGTAAACTCCACGATACATACATCTTGGTCCAGGGCGATGATGCCCCCGGAGCCCAGCATGGCCCCGGTGCCCGCCAGGGAGTCGAAGTCCAGCACCTGGTCCAGGGAGGCGGCGGGCAGGAAGCCCCCCAGGGGCCCTCCAAGCTGGGCTGCCTTCAGGGCCTTGCCATTGGGGACACCGCCACCGATCTCCTCCAGGGCCTGGCGCAGGGTGATGCCCATGGGGGCTTCGGCCAGGCC
>JACPQK010000121.1 GCA_016190535.1 Chloroflexota bacterium
CCCTAGTACTCAGTAACACATGTATTTGAGGGTAAAGCCTGTCATTGCGAGCCCTTCGGCGGCCTCAGGGTAAACTCCTGCGAAGCAATCTCGTGCCCGTCCCTGAGTAAGCCTTGAGATTGCTTCGTCGTCCCGATGCGACATCGGGACTCCTCGCAATGACCACGTGGGCAGAGTGCCGCGCTCTTAAACGAAATATTGCGTGTTACACTCTACTAGGGGCAATTTGATCCATTCTGGAATCGTAATACCCCTTGCCGTAGACGATCAATGCATCCGAGTTCACGTGACCAGCCATGATCGTCCTCCCGTCTAGCGCGTATGAATATGGCCTATCATATACGCCACCTAACGCTGAGGCAAGCATAGTGTGGCTCTACAGCATCTCCCAAAGCCGTGATGGCCTCCCGGGCACCAGGGGCACTTTTAAGGAGCCGCAGCACCTGGGTCACGTGGGCCGGGGAGGTGCCTGGCTGCCGTGTCCTTTGACCTCTGTGTTCAGAGCAGGTATACTGTCAGCCAGTAGACCGACCGGTTGGTCGATAAGAGCAGAGGCGGCTATGAGAAAAGGTGCGTCCCGAGACATGGGCAACGCCCAAGAACGCATACTGGATGCGGCTGTCGAAGTCCTGGCCCAGCACGGGTACACGGGCGCCGGCGTGCAAGAGATCGTGGAGTTGTCTGGCACGTCAAAAGGGAGTTTCTATTTCCACTTCCCCAGCAAAGAGCACATGGTCATGGCTCTGGTGGACAGGATGAGCGGGAAACTGATTAGAAAGGTGCAAGAGTCGGTGCAGCACCAGCCAACACCGCTTCACCGTATCACTGCCAGCCTGGATGTCCTGATAGCTACATTTGCTCGCCAGAGAAAGGTCGCCCAGGTCTTGCTGCTGAACATAGTAGGACATGGCAAGGCCACCGACAACAAATTCCTGCCCATAAGGGAGCGTTTCTCCGGGCTGATTCAGCAGGAGCTGGACGCAGCAGTTGAGCAGCGGCAAATAGAGACCATGGATACTTCACTGATATCCCAGATGTGGATAGGCGCGCTTCATGAGGTGATCTTGAGGTGGCTTTTGACGGGCAAGCCCAGTCCGCTGACCAGCGCTACGCCAGTCCTTCAAGGTGCCTTCCTGCGGAGCATAGGCGCCGACCCAGAGGTGATCCTGGCCTGCACCAGTGCTGCGTATACCAGGGCCCCGCAAGGCTCTCAGGTGTTGCCGGAGCCAGGATGACCCGCGAAGTGTTGGACAGCTTTCGCCAGTGCCAGGAACGGGCAAAGGTGCTCAATGGGCCTGTCATGGTCAGCGTTTCGTGTCCCATGCCAGGGGGCGAGATGGATCCTCTGACTGTGTTCAGCGCCAGGAAAGGCCCTGGCCAGCACCGGACCTTCTGGGCCCAGCCCTCCAAACATGTCTGGATGGTGGGCTTGGGCGCTGCCAGTGCTGTAGTCGCCGGTGGCGACCGACGCTGCTGCGGGATTCGTGAGGCGCAGAACGCGCTTCTGCGCACCGCAGTGGTCAACTGGCCCGGAGTACGGGGGGCAGGCCCCGTTCTCATGGGCGGGTTTAGCTTCGATGTAAGGACTCCCAGGAGCGACGTGTGGCAGGGTTTCCCCGACGCCCTCCTGTTGCTGCCAGAGTTTCTGTTCACCTGGTCCAGAGGCCAGGCATGGCTCACCATCAACTCGCTGGTGCGTCCAGAGGACGACGCCCAGTCGGATGTCGAGGCAATGATGGCGCAGTTGGAGGCCATCGCTTCCTTCCAGGCCTACGACGCCTGTCAGCCTGGGCTTCTGCACGAGACCGAGACCCCGAGAGAAGAGTGGCGCAGATGGGTCCAGCATGCCCTCCAAGAGATAGAGGCTGGTGAGTTGAACAAGGTGGTGCTGGCTCGGCACAAGGTGCTCCACGCTCAGGGCCCGTTCTCGCTGGAGCACACCGTCGGGGAGCTTGCCACGGCGTACCCAGAGTGCTCGGTGTTCGCCCTAGACAACGGGGAGTCCAGTTTTGTGGGAGCTACGCCGGAGTCCCTGGTGCGCCTGGAGAGCGGAGCGCTGCACCTCTCCTGTGTGGCTGGGACCGCTGCCCGTGGAGCCAGCTCTGAAGGCGACGAGAGGCTTGGGCGGGACCTGCTGGGTAGCTCCAAGGAGAGGCTAGAGCATGCTACAGTGGTGAACGAAGTGGCCCGCATCCTGGGCGGCGTCTGCTCCACTTTGCAGTGGGACGCAGAGCCCCAGATTGTCCGGCTAAGGAATGTCCAGCATCTAGGCACCTCATTTGCGGGACACGTCAACGGGGACAGCGACATTCTTCGGCTGGTGGAGTTGTTGCACCCCACCCCGGCATTGGGGGGCGCTCCAACCGGCCGGGCGATGGAGACCATCCGCAATCTGGAGGGCGATCGTGGCTGGTACGCCGCACCAATAGGCTGGATGGACCACCAGGGAGATGGTGAGTTCGCCGTGGCAATCCGCTCCGCCCTGATCCAGGGCAACAGGGCCACGCTCTTTGCTGGCGCAGGCATAGTCAAAGGGTCCGATCCGGACAGAGAGCTAGAGGAGACAGAGCTAAAGTTTCAGCCGCTGGCCCGCGCCCTGAGACAGTGTGGAGCAAGGTGAGCGCTGTGTTTGAGAATCGAAACTACGCCTTTGCGGGCGCTTTTGTGGACGAGCTGGCCCGGCGTGGACTTAGGCACGTGTGCTTCTGTCCGGGATCGCGCTCCTCTCCCCTGACCATATCCTTTGCCCGCCATCCGGCGGCCATCAAGATGTGGTCTCACCTGGACGAGCGCTCCAGCGCTTTCTTTGCCCTAGGCATAGCCCGGTCATTGAAAGAACCCGTAGCGCTGGTGTGCTCCTCGGGGACCGCTGCTGCCAACTTCTTTCCTGCGGTGGTAGAGGCACATTTCAGCCTGGTCCCTCTCCTCATCCTCACTGCCGACCGGCCTCCCGAACTGCACGACTGGGGCGCTCTTCAGACCATTGACCAGACACGGATGTACGGGAGCCACGCTAAGTGGTCGGTGGACATGCCTCCTCCGGAGGCGACCTCAGACCTGATGGGATATATTCGATCAATGGCATGCCGCGCTTTCTTCACCGCTGCCTCCTCGCCTGCTGGGCCAGTCCATGTCAACTTCCCCTTCCGCGAGCCGCTGGAGCCGGTGACCGTGGAGGGCGACCTCGTTGATGGCCTGCACAACTCTCAGGACGAGTGCTGGGGCGGGCGGGCAGACGGGAGACCGTACGTAGAAGTCGTGGCGCAACAGCAGCGATCACCCGTGCGGTCGGTAGAGCGCATCAGGGAGGTCCTGACCTCTGCCGAGAGGGGGCTTATAGTCTGTGGCCCTCAAACCGACCCCCACCTGGCAGAGGCGGTGGTCAGCCTGGCCCATAGGCTGGACTACCCGGTGCTCGCGGATGTGCTGTCCCAGGTGCGCTGCGGCCCCCACGACAGAAGCAGGGTCATTGACCGCTGCGATGCCTTCCTGCGGGACGAGGATGTAGCGGGGTCCCTGGCACCTGAAGTTGTGCTCCGCCTTGGCGCACTGCCTGTATCCAAGCCCCTGGCCCAGTACCTGGAACGGCACAGGACCGCCAGGCATATCCTGGTTGGAGAGGACAACGTGTGGGCCGACCCGTTCCGGCTCACTTCGGAGACAGTCCACGTGGATGCCGCCCTCTTTTGCACAGAGCTGGCCGCATCCCTGGACGGCCATCGGCTGCCTGGAAGGTGGAGCAGTCGGTGGCGGCGGGTGGCCGATGCTTCAAGAGCCGCGATGGGGGAGGCCCTCGGCCGTCTACCGGGTATCTTCGAAGGCAAGGTCTTCACCGAGCTTGCACAGCACCTTCCACAGGACTCGCTCCTGTTCGCCGGCAACAGCATGTCGGTGCGTGACATGGACTCGTTCTTCCCATCAATGGAACGGCGGGTCAGGTTCCTATGCAACCGCGGGGCCAGCGGCATAGATGGCATAGTCTCCACAGCCCTGGGCGCTGGTGCTGTGTCTCAAGCTCCGCTGGTACTGGTGTTGGGCGACATATCGTTCTACCACGACATGAACGGCCTTCTGGCGGCAAGAGCCCATGGCCTAAGCGCCACGATTATTGTAATCAATAACAATGGCGGTGGCATCTTCTCCTTTCTGCCCCAGTCAGCCTACCCGGATGTATTTGAGCCTTACTTTGGGACGCCGCATGGTCTGAGCTTTCGGGCAGCGGCGGACCTCTACGGGCTAGGTTACTCCAGAGTGGAGGGCTGGCAGCAGTTCAACCGAGTGGTAAGTGCTAGCGTGGGGAGCGGGGGAACAACCATTATTGAGGTGCCGACAGGTGATCGAACATCAAACGTGGACCAGCACCGTCAGGTCTGGAAGGCGGTCTCCGCTAGCGTTCACGCCTTGGTGGACGAGTAGCCATGGCAAGGATCCCAATCAACGCCCTGGGCGGCGCCCATCTCAACGCTGTGCAGTCCGGCACAGGCCAGCCAGTGGTGGCGCTGCACGGATTCACTGGTAGCACCACCACCTGGGGGCGCTTCATCGCCGCGGGCCGAGGGAAGTACACTGTGGTGGCGGTGGACCTGCTGGGGCACGGGGAGTCCGACGCTCCTGACAACCCAGAGTGCTACACATTCGACAAGTTCATCCAGGGCCTGGAGGAGCTGCTGGACCACCTGGGCGTACACCGTGTCTGCTGGCTGGGCTACTCCCTGGGGGGCAGGGTCGCCTTGAGCGCCTCCATATCCCTCCCCCACCGTACGGCTGCACTGGTCCTGGAGAGCGCATCCCCTGGCTTGCCCACGGCAGACGAGAGGGTAGCGCGGGTGCAAAGCGACGAGCGTCTCGCTAATTGGATTGAGGACGTGGGCGTTGAGACCTTCGTAGAGTACTGGGAGAAGCTCCCTATGTGGGCCAGCCAGCTCCGCTTGCCTGAACTCGTAAGAAGGGGCTTGCGAAGCCAACGTCTCACCAATCACCCCCTGGGGCTGGCCAACAGCCTGAAAGGGATGGGCTCCGGGGCCCAACCCGCGCTTCATCAGCGTCTGGGAGAGATAACAGCGCCGACACTGATCCTGGCCGGAGAGGAGGACGCCAAGTTCGCCACCATTGCCTGGGAGATGCACCAGGCGATTCCGGGAAGTCGCCTGGAGATAGTGGAGCGGGCGGGACACACGGTACACCTAGAACAGCCCGAGAGATTCAACCGGGTGGTGCTGGAGTTCTTGAGCAGCAGCGCTGAAACCTCGCTCAACACTTGTGAAAGTAGGCAGGCAGGGAGCCCACAGAGCCGGTGATGTCGATGCTGTACTTCGCAACATCCTCCATATCTACGTCTACTCCCAGTCCAGGCCCGGTCAGCGCGGGAAGCATGCCGCATGCGGGCAAGAGGGGAGGCGAGACCAGGCAGCTCTCCAGAAGCAGTCCTGTGGAAAGACCGTGGGCGAAGGGGTGGGACGGCAACGTGGCCGCCAGGTGGGCGCTGGCAGCGATCCCTACGCCAGACTCCAGGGCAGAGGTGATCACCACCGGCTTGCCGCTTTGGTCTGCCATGCGTATCATCTCCAGGGTGTTGTGGATGCCCCCAGCGAGTCCTGCTTTGATTACCAGCAGATCGACGTCTGCGGCGAGCACATGGCGGAGGCAGTCTATTGAGTGCAGAGCCTCATCCGCGGCGATGGGCACGGGAACGGCCCGGCGCACCTTAGCCAGCCCAGCAACGTCGCCCGCCGCAACGGGCTGCTCCACGTACTCCAGGTCGTATGCAGCCAGTCGGCGGATGGCCTCGATGGCCTGGGAGGGACTCCACCCCTCGTTGGCATCTACACGCAACTTCACACTGGGCCCAACCACTCGCCGCACCTCAGATATCAGCGCCTCGTCCTGGGCTGGTGTCCCGTGGGCTATTTTGAGCTTCAGTGTGGTGAAGCCCAGGGTTACCGCCTCCTTCGCCCTTGCCGCCGCACCCTGCGGCGTTTCCTCCGCGATGAGGGCGTTTACAGGTAACGGGATGGAGCAACCCCCCAGGAGGTCTGCTACAGTTCGCCCTTGGACCTTTCCCTCAAGGTCCAGCAGCGCCGCCTCCAGCCCGAAGCGGAGAGCCGGGGGTACGCCCAGGTCCGCCAGGGAAGCCAAACCTTCAGGAACGTCAAAGTCCGCCTGGATGAGCCGTGGAGCCACGCCTTCGAGAAGGCCAGCGGTCATCTCGATCTCCCGGAGACTGCCAGGGCCTACGGGCGATGCCTCGCCAACGCCTACTCGCCCGCTTGCCTCATGTACGAAGAGAAGCAGGCCGTACCTGACGGGGGCAGAGGTGGTGGAGGTGACGTACTGCCTGCAGAACGGTACCCCGAACCCTCGCCAGGACACACCTTTCAGCTTCAACGCCCCCCCTCGCACCGTAGCGACGCCGAACATGCTCCACCCAGGACAGGCACCATGAGCAAGCCCCTGGACGGTATACTGGTGCTCGACTTGAGCAGAATCCTCTCTGGTCCCTTTTGCACCATGCTGCTGGCTGACCTGGGAGCTGAGGTGATCAAGGCAGAGCGGCCAGGGGAGGGGGATCCCGCACGGCGTCTGGGGCCACAGGTGGACGATGACAGTTCGTACTTCATCAGCGTGAACCGTGGCAAGAAGAGTATCACACTGGACCTGACTACGGAAGATGGCAAGAGGCTGCTCCGTGACCTTCTGCCTCACTTCGACGTCCTAGTGGAGAACTATGTGCCTGGCACCACTAAACGCCTGGGGATAGACTACGCCGCCATCCGGCACATCAATCCTCAGCTTGTATACACCTCCATCTCCGGCTTCGGCCAGGATGGTCCTGTGGCCCAACGCCCAGCCTTGGACATTATTGTGCAAGCTATGGGCGGCATACTTAGCCTCACGGGCGAACCGGGCGGCCCACCGCTCCGGCCCGGGGCGTCCCTGGGTGACAGCGTATGTGGCCTGTTTGCTGCACTGTCTATCGTAGCGGCGCTGTACCAGCGCAAGGCCACTGGCCGTGGGCAGCATATAGACATGGCGATGCTTGATTGCCAGGTGACCATGTTGGAGAACGCCTTCGCCCGGTACTTTGCCACCGGTCAGGTTCCTGGGCCGTTGGGGTCAAGGCATCCCGCTGCCGCGCCGTTCCAGGCGTTCCGCTCCAGCGACGGCTACTTTGTGGTAGCGCTAATTACCGATGACGTGACGGCGTGGCGGCGGTTATGTGAAGCCATAGACCGGCCTGACCTGGGAAATGACCCCCGGTTCGGTGACAACCGCAGCCGCATGGAGCATTGCGATATACTGGCCACCGCCCTTCAGCAGACGTTCCAGGGCAAGCCCACCTCTCGCTGGCTCAAAGCGCTGTCCGATGCGGGTGTGCCCTGCGGCCCCGTCAACAACATTGAGGCCGTGACCAGAGACCCGCAGGTGTTGCACCGGAGCATGATAGTCGATATCCCTCACAGGTCCAGGGGGTGCTGGCACGTGGCCAACACCCCCTTCAAGCTCAGCGATAGCACCCCGGGCCCGGCGGGGCCATCTCCTGACCTGGGGGAGCATAGCCGGGAGGTGCTCCAGAGGCTACTCAATCTCTCTGACGAGGAGCTTGGCCGCTTGCGGCAGGCACGGGCTATATAGTGTTCAGTCATGAAAGGGCGCCTTCGTTCCTAATGCCTGTGGAGACCTTGCTCCCCAACCCTCTTGGGCTGGAGGGGCACTTTTCGCACCTTGGGGCAGCGCCTGGGAGGGCACAAAGACGTTGCTCTGGCCAACCAGAGCGCCTTTACACTGGCAGAGGGATTTGCTGGGCCGAGCACCGGGGCCACGGTGTCCGGCATTAGCTTGACTCGTCACAGGGAGGAGACGACCGATGACAGCCGAATTCCAGGACATTCGCTATGACAAAAGGGACGGTGTAGCTAAGGTAACAATCAATCGCCCACAGGTGCTGAACGCCTTCCGTCCCCTAACCATAGATGAGATGCGACGTGCCTTCCAGGATGCCTGGGATGATAACGACATCGGAGTAGTGGTGCTTACAGGGGCCAACGGTAACTTCTGCACCGGCGGAGATGTCAAGGCGCGGGGCGAGGGCGGCTACCAGGACGAGGCAGGCACCCCCCGTCTCCAGGTCACCCATCTGCACCGGTTGATCCGGGAGATTCCCAAGCCCGTCATATCAATGGTGGACGGCTACGCCATTGGTGGGGGGCACATCCTCCACGTTCTGTGTGACATGACCATAGCATCCACCAGGGCCGTATTCGGGCAGATCGGGCCCAAGTTTGGTAGCTTTGATGGCGGGTTTGGCGCTATCTACCTGGCCAGGATAGTGGGAGAGAAGAAGGCCCGTGAAATCTGGTACCTCTGCCGCCGCTACTCCGCTCAGGAGGCCCTTGAGATGGGCTTGGTCAACAAGGTCGTCCCGCCGGAGCAACTGGAGCCGGAGGTCATGTCCTGGAGCAAGGAGCTTCTTGAGATAAGTCCAGCGGCGCTGCGGTTCCTGAAATACGCCTTCAACTCCGATACGGATCATGTTTACGGCATTCAGAACCTTGCCCATGGGGCTACCTCCCTTTACTATCTCACCGACGAGTCTAAGGAGGGCAGCAAAGCGTTCCTGGAGAAGCGGCCGCCGGACTTCTCCCCTTACCGCAAACACCCCTGGTAGAGCCATCGCAGGAGAGCCTATGACTGCGTCACAGGATATATCCGCACAGAGCAGGCGGGGGGCAGGTCTCCGCACCTGGTACCGGGCTTCACGCCCCTTCACCCTCACGGCCTCCGTCGTGCCGGTGCTGGTGGGGTCAGCCCTGGCCTACCAGGAAGGCCAGGCCAGCTTGACGCTATTTGCCCTGATGCTGGTTGCCTCCGTACTGGTCCAGGTCGGCGCAAACCTGGTGGACGAGTACTCCGATCACTTGAGGCCCGAAGGCAGCCAAAAGGTTCCAGCGCCCTATAAGGTAATAGCCCTCGGTCTACTGCAACCTCAGGCAGTAAAGAGGGGAGCAATCACGTGCTTCGGCGTTGCTACTATCATAGGTGTCTACCTGGTTGCAGTGGCAGGTTGGCCCATCTTTGCCCTCAGCCTTGTGAGCCTGTTGGTAGCCTATTTCTATGCTGGCGGCCCCAAGCCCCTGGGCACCTTTGCCATAGGGCAGCCGCTGGTCTTCATATTCATGGGCCTCGGCATAGTCACCGGAGCCTACTATGTGCACACTCACACGGTTACCGTGGAGGCGCTGGTCCTTTCTGCGGCAGTGGGCTGTATGGTCACGGCTATCCTGGTAGCCAATGACCTGCGCGACCTGGAAGAGGACCGCGCCGCAGGGAAGAGGACCCCGGTGACCCTGCTGGGACGCCCTTTCGGGCGATGGTCATGGGCCGCGCTAGTGATGGCGGGCTTTTTCATAGTGGTCTGGCTGGCAACGGCAGGGGCTATGGGCCTGACGACACTCCTCGCTTTGCTTGCCCTACCCCAGGCCATAAGAGCGCTGCGGACGGTCTGGAGCGGGGACGACAGGCCACGGCTTCTAATGGCTTTACGTCAGTCCGCCAAACTGCACCTATGGTTCGGCACGCTGCTAGCCCTCGGTGTGGGGATGGGGGGGTTCGCGTGAGCCTGACGTCCCACCAAGAGGAGGCTCCGCTGCCAGGGCCATATCCTGGGCGCGGAGGGAGCGACAGTTGTAAGGAGGGCTATTGGCCGGCTTGAAGGGAGACGCTAAAGTCCGCTACGTGGCGAGGATGTTCGCTCGGGCCGCACGTCGCTACGACCTGCTGAATACGGTGATGAGCGGAGGCTTTCATCACCGATGGCGTCGCCTTGCAGCGCGGCTGGCTACCCAGGGTTTGCGCGGCCCGGCCCTGGACGTTGCCACCGGCACAGGGGACTTTGCTTTTGCCCTGGCAAAGCAGTCGGGCATCCAGACTGTGGTAGGCGTGGACCTGGTGGGCGAGATGGTGGAACTAGCCAGGCAGAAGGCTCAGCACCGCAAAATGGCACGGCAAGTCACCTGGTTGTTAGGCGACGCCCTGGCGCTCCCTTTCCGTGAGGACACCTTTGCCTGCGTCACCTCCGGGTTCGGCATGCGCAACGTGACGGACGTACCTGCCGCCATGGCGGAGATGGCCCGGGTGGTACGTCCGGGGGGCCGTGTAGCTGTCCTGGAGATGGTACCCCTGGAGACCCGAGGACTCCTGGACCGTGTCAAGAGGCTCTACTTTCGCCGTGTCATACCTTTGCTGGGCGCGGTCCTGGCGGGAAACAGAGAGGCGTACTCCTACTTGCCGCAGTCCGTTAACGCGTTCTATTCTTTCGCAGAGGTGGCCAACATGATGAAGGAGGTGGGCTTGGAGGTGGTGTGCCAGCGCAGGGTCGGCATGCGCGCCGTGGGCATCATCGTGGGCGAGAAACGGTAGTCCGCCTGTAGGACCAGAACTCCTTTGCCGCTGGAGCGGGGAGTTCCCCGGAGACAATCCCGGAGGTGCGGCACCTTCTGGAGCAGGCGGTCATCGACCTGGGCCGGGGACAACACCCGGACATTCGCTCCCAGCAAGGTCAGCACTATCCCCAGCCTGGGGGACTACCTGGAGATGGTGCGGCTGAAGACCGGGGCGCTCCTGGGGACTGCCTGCCAGGCAGGTGGCCTGGTTGCGCACACGATGGAGAAACGAGCCGTCGCCCGGAGATTCGGCGAGGCGCTTGGCATGGCCTTCCAGCTTCAGGACGACTCCCTGGAGGTCTGGGGAGCGGCTGCCACCCTTGGAAAGCTGCCGGAGGTCAGCACCTTGAGGGACAGCCCCGCCGACTGCACGGCAGGCGTCATCGGGTGGCGGCGGTTCAGGGTCAAGAGATGTCGCAGCCGAGGACCAGGCTGGGCCTCAGAAAGTTCGAGTAGTGTCCGCTGAGGCCCACCATACGCGACGAAAGGTAAAACTCCGACCTTCTCCAAGACCTTCGCCCTTGACCTAGGAGCTCGTTCCAGCGGGCTCACCGTGAAGCGCTACCGCTTTCCCCCTCCTTCCACATCATCGGCAGGAGGCCCAGCCCCCTCGGGGCGTTGAAATAGGTGCTGGGGCGTCTCTGCGTCTAGCCTCAGTTCCCGGTACTCCGTCAGCATCACGGACTCCTGAATGCCGCGCTCTTCTATCCGCAGGGGGAATAACTCCTCACGGTCGATCCAGTAGGTAACTTGGAGGACATCCGATGACGTAAAGGTGCCCGTACCTTTGGGGATTTTGAGGTCGGTAGGTGCGCCGCTCTCGGGTCGCAGCCTCACTACGTAGGCCCGGCGGCCGGCGACCTCCTCCTCGCCGTCCAGTGAGCGGACAAACCCCTCCGGCGTGGAGAAAAGCGCGTGGAACCATTCCCCCATAGGGTATGGGCTGGCATACCCGGTGGTTACCACACCTTTGTCCGCATCGTAATACCATGACGATAGGCCGTCTGACACGAATATGTGTCCTTTCAGGGGCGTCCGATACTCCCAGCGGTATTTTCTCTCCCGTGGCCGGGCTATGACCGCAATTTCAAACCTTGACGCCTCTCGCCCGTCAAACAGAAAGCTGGTCACGACTATCGCTTGGTAGCTTTCCAGATCCTTCAGTCTTTGCTCCACTTGGCGTGCTAATTCCTCGACTGTAAGCACAAGGCTTGGCGTAGGAGTGGGGGTCAGGGTGGGTGAAGGACTTGACATGGGTGTGGCGGTAGGACCCGGAGTCGGCGTGGGAGTATTGATAAAGGCCGCTGGGCTTGCTGTAGGAGCGGGTATAGTGGCTGGCGCAGGCGTGGGCTCGCTTATGCAGGCAGCAAGGACAATAACCACCAAAGATGTGAGTAATGTAAGCAGCTTAAGCCTAACCATCATACCCTAACCCTTTCGGCTATCCCCGTGACGACGATCAGACAACGCCCACCAAAGCACCACCAGAGCGGGTGAAAGAGCAGCCCCTACGAGTCCCAGTCCCACAATAGCCAGGGCTTCGAAGGCAGCGAAGTCAGTGACCGCCGGATCGCGCTGGGCTTTGGCAAGGTAAGCGGCGGCGAGGGCCGCGGTTCCCAAAACTACCCCCACGGCTGCTCCTGCTAGAAGACCCTTCACGGCGCCCCTTCTCACCCTTGCCACCGCGCCAGTGGCTAAGCCGCTAGTTCCACCTATAGCTGCTGCACTCCCAAGCAAGATCAGAAACATGTGAACAGGTCCCCAATTTTCTGAAAACGACCCTATTCCTACCAGCAGAAGCAAGACCAGGACTAGAAGTCCCGCCCCTACGCCAGCCAACGCTGCAATGAGTCCTTTTGACCTCGTAATAGGCATTACGCCACTCCTCGCATCCACAAGCTGTACCGCTCTTTGGTGCCAGGCGCTCCGGCCGCTCAACGGCGGGCGACTGGCAACCAATGACGAACTAGCGACGGCTGCCGACAGGCTTGGTGTCAAGGGGAAGCAATCCCTCGTCTCCGGTGGGCTTACGCCTTCGTGTTCTTAATGACGTCGGGAGGGAGGCCCTTCCCCTCCAGAGGCCGCTTGCGGATATCGGCCGGCGCCACGATGCCGCCGGATAGAATTAGGCGCATGGCCTCCGCAACAGCCAGGTCAGTGTCATAGATGTCTTCTAACGGGATGACGGACATCCAGCCGGAATTGGGCATGGGTGCCGTTGGCACGTAAACGATACCTTGGGAGCGTCCCAACTCGTCCCGGGTGAACCCGGTGAGAAACCCGATCGTCCACATGCCCGGCCTCGGTGACTCGAAGGCTACCACGCGTTTGAATCCGGTGGACCCCTGGCCCGAGAAGGAGTCAATGAGCTCTCGCGCAGAGGTGTACACGGCGCCAGCTATAGGCAGGCGTTGGAGCAACCGTTGCCCGCCGGCTATCAGCTTTCTGCCAAGCACTCGGTTCCCTATGAGGCCCACTGCATAAATGATCACCACCAGCCCCAGCAATCCAAGCCCCGGGATCCTTCTACCTAACGCAACTTCTAGCCCAGGCTGGAGCACGCCATCCACCTTCTCAAACACGAACGCCAATGCCGCCATCGTGACCACCACAGGGACAATGATCAACAGACCGGTGGCGAAACTCTTGCGTATATGTTCGCCGAAGCGGCCAATCGTATGGGCTTTGTGCTGCTGTCTCATTCCTGCCTCCGCTCCTCGCGCCTCTGTTTCAACTGGAACCTTCGGTACCCTGTATCGTCTGGCCACCGGGTCTCAGGTTCGTATGGCGGCTCTCCATCTGTTCACCTCAGGACACGGAACACTTTTTCGATCCTGCATCAAGAACCGACGCCAGCAATCCAGGGTATCCAAAACAATGCAGTGAGGGAGCCCCTCCTGAGACCAGGTCGGAGTTTTACCTATCGTCCCTAATGGCCCACCACAGTGGATTCGAACTCCTGGCCAGCCCTGCCACGGCGGACATTGTTGGCTTACCCTACCACGGGCTCGCTGTCAGCGAATGGTGAGCATAGTGGCCTTCCCAGGCCTGTACTAAGGGGGGTGTCTTCGAGCGTAGGAACAGGCGATGCCTTTCGGCTACCGTGTTCCCTAAGCGCCCTGCTCCACTTTTCGGGCGATGGCCTCCCCCATCTCCCGGGTGCCCACCCTGCTGGTGCCTGGGGAGGCGATGTCGGGGGTACGGTAACCCTCCTCCAGGGCACTATGGACGGCGCTCTCCACCGCCTGGGCCTCCCCTTGTAGCCCCAGGGAGTGGCGGAGCATCAGGGCCACGCTGAGAACCGTGGCCACAGGGTTGGCCCGGTCCTGCCCCGCGATATCCGGGGCGCTGCCGTGGATAGGCTCGTAGAGGCCGGGGGCACGCCCGTCCTTGGACAGCCCTGCCAGGCTGGCCGAGGGCAACATGCCCAGGGATCCGGCCAGGGTGGCCGCCTCGTCGGTGAGGATGTCGCCGAAGGTGTTCTCCGTCACCAGCACATCGAACTCCCTGGGGTTGCGCACCAGTTGCATGGCACAACTGTCCACCAGCATGTGACGGAGCTGGACATCGGGGTACTCCGGGGCAATCTCAGTGACCACCTGCCGCCAGAGGCGGGAGGTCTCCAGGACATTGGCCTTGTCCACCGAGGTAAGGGACTTGCGGCGCTGGCGGGCCAGCTCGAAGCCCACCCGGACTATCCGGGCGATCTCCTGCTCGGTATAGACCATGCTGTCCACCGCCCGGCGTCCCCGCGAGGTCTGCCAGCGGCGTTTGGGCCGGCCGAAGTAGAGGCCACCGGTAAGCTCCCGCACCACGATGAGGTCCACCCCCTGGACTACCTCCGGCTTGAGAGAGGTGCTATTGCTCAAGAAGGGGAAGACCTGCACCGGCCTCAGGTTAGCGTAGAGCTTCAGTCCTTTCCTGAGGGCCAGCAGGCCGTCCTCGGGGCGGACCTGTGCCAGCGGGTCGTCCCACTTGGGGCCACCCACGGCCCCCAGGAGCACAGCGTCGCTCCGCTGACAGGCCCTGAGGGTTTCCGGCGGGAGGGCAGTGCCATGCTTGTCAATGGCAATCCCGCCGATGTCGTCATAGGTGAGGTCGAAAGAGTGTCCGTAGCGGTGCCCCACTGCCTCCAGCGCCCTAACC